>JAQBPF010000023.1 GCA_028287665.1 Deinococcus sp.
TTGCTGCTGTCACGGCCTGCCACGTCTCTGCCCGTCAGCTTTGGCGCTTACCTCTCCCCTGCCCAGGTTGGCGGCGTTCTGGGGGCCACCTTCGAGCACCCCTCACACGTCTGGAATGCTGGCCCACTGCCGCTGGGGTCACTGGCTTGGCTGCTGAACAAGGGTGAAGCCTTGGCCGACCTGGGCGGCGTGCAGGTCACCGGGCGTTGGAGCGGCTCCCGGCTGTCTGGTCTGCGGGTGGGCCGGACGCCGCAGGGCTGGTGGCAATTGACCGGACTGGGCAGCAAAGGCTTTTTGCTGGGGCCGCTGCGGGCGCGGGAACTGGCGGAACAGATTCGGGCAGAGTGATTTCTGTGCTCATTGACCCCCTCTGTTCCGCAATTCTGCGAGTCCCAGCCGATCATCAAGGGTGAGAGGCAAACAGTCCCCGAGTCTCTCTTTTGCCCTTTCTTGGCCCCGCTGACCCTGGACCCTGAGCCTGTCCTGGCCCGTCACGCCCCCGGTAACGCTTCCATTCTTACAATTGCCCCGGCTGTCCTCTAGACTGACCCTATGGCGAAGTACCGTATTTGTTTGATTGAGGGAGACGGCATCGGTCACGAGGTCATCCCCGCCACCCGCCGCGTTCTGGACGCTGCCGGGTTCGACGCTGAGTACGTAATCGCGGAAGCCGGTTACGAGTACTTTCTGGATCACGGCACCAGTGTGCCTCAGGCCACCTACGACGCGGTAGAAAGCACAGACGCGACCCTGTTTGGCGCGGCCACCAGCCCCAGCGGAGTCAAGCCTGCCGGGTTCACCGGGGCCATCCGCCACCTGCGCCAGAAGTACGGCCTGTACGCCAATGTGCGTCCGACCCGGACCCGCCCTGTGCCCGGAGCCTACGAAAACGTAGATCTGGTCATCGTGCGCGAGAACACGCAGGGCCTGTACGTGGAGCAGGAGCGGCGCTACGGCGACACCGCCATTGCCGATACCGTGATCACCAAGGATGCCAGCGACCGCATCGGCAAATTTGCCGCCGACCTGGCCATGAAGCGCAGCAAACGCCTGACCGTGGTGCATAAGGCCAACGTGCTGCCCGTGACGCAGGGCCTCTTTCTGAACACGATTCTGGATCACACCAAAACCGTGGAAGGCCTGAACACCAGCACCATGATCGTCGATAACGCGGCCATGCAGCTGGTCCGCAATCCGCGCCAGTTCGACGTGCTGGTGATGACCAACATGTTCGGCGACATTCTGTCCGACCTCGCCGCCGGACTGGTGGGTGGGCTGGGCATCGCGGCCAGCGGCAACGTGGGCGACCAATTCGGCATCTTCGAGTCGGTGCACGGCAGCGCCCCCGACATTGCCGGGCAGGGTGTCAGCAACCCCACCGCCAGCATTCTGGCCGCCGTACTGATGCTGAACCACATCGGCGCAACCGAACTGGCCACCAAGATCGACAATGCCGTGAACACTGTGCTGACCGAAGGCCCGCGCACCCGCGACCTGGGCGGCACCGCAGGCACGGAAGAGTTTACTCAGGCCGTCATTGCTCAGCTCAAATAACCAGACGGAACGACAGAGAGCGGAAGCCCAACAGGAGAACTGAAGCTGTTGGGCGGGGCTGGTGGTCCAAACAGACCGCTGCAAGCCGAGACAGAAAGCCGGGGCCAGGTGCTCCGGCTTTTTCCGCATGTCAGCGCGTGGTACTCTCCCCGGTTGAGATGCTGTCCACTTTTCTGCTCCCCGCGTTGGCCACTGCCCGCCGCTTGCCCGACTGCTCTATCAGGGTCCGCCCATGATGATTCTGGCAGCGCTGCTGTCGTGGTTTCTGGTGGGCCTGTTTATCCGGGTCAGCAAAGCCCGAGGCTGGGGACAGCCTGTTCGCAAAGACGGGCCGCAGACCCATTTGATCAAGGAAGGAACGCCCACCGCAGGCGGCGTGGCGTTTGTGCTGGCCCTGGCGCTGGTGTTCTTTCCGCTGTATTTCACCGGGCGGGCAGGCGACTCGCGGGAACTTCTGCTGATGCTCGCAGCCCTGGGCATGGGCATTATCGGCGGGCTGGACGACTTTCTGAAAGTGGCCTCCCGGATGCGCGGCAGTGGCAAAAAAGAACTGCTGGCCCGTGAGAAGTTCCCGCTGCAAATCCTGGTCGGCCTGATCTTCGCCTACTTTGCTGCGCCGCTGGCCAGCCACGAACTGCTGCCTTCTTTCGGCACGGTGGGCGACATCGTGCTGCTGACGCTGGTGATGGTCGGCTCGGTCAACGCCTTCAACTTTACCGACGGGCTGGACGGCCTGCTGGGGGGCGTGGCGATGATCGTGCTGCTGCCGCTGCTGGCCGTGTCACCTGTATCGGCGCTGCTGGTGGCTGTCCTGCTGGGCTTTTTGTGGTTCAACGCTCACCCGGCCCGCGTCTTTATGGGCGACATGGGCAGCCACGCCATCGGCGCTATTGCAGCGGGCGCGTACATCCTGTATGCCGATGTCTGGCTGCTGCCGCTGGCCGCCATCATCCCTGTGGTGGCCGTACTGAGCGTGGTCATTCAGGTCGTGTCGTTCAAAACGCGGGGCAAGCGCGTGTTCCGCATGAGCCCTATTCAGCACCACTTCGAACTGAGTGGCTGGCCTGAAACCCACGTTACAGTGAGGTTCTGGGTGATTACAGCCATCGCCACGGCAGCGGTGTGGTGGATTCTGGGCGGCAGGCCGTAAGACTGTGAGTCCTGAGGAAAAAAGGCAACACCATGACAGGTGAGGTTTCGCCTCTTCCAGACCACCTTGAAGATCTTCTGGCGGCAGCCTGGGCGGCGCGGGCACATCTCCCGGCGGCCGGGACCACCTTTTACCGGGCGGTGCATACCACCGAAACAGACGGACTTTTTAGCGTGGATGTGGCGGGAGACGCGGGCATTCTGAGCCTGTACGCCGACCTGTGGCCCGCCGACGAGCAGCGGCTAGCCGAGGCCTGTGCGCGGGCCGGGGCTCTGGCGGGCGTGTACCTGAAACGGCGGCCTGTAGAGGCCCGCCACGCCGCCAACATAGCCCGTGAGCTGCTGACGCCGCCCGACCCGGTATGGGGTGAAGCCAGACCCGAGGTCACGGCCCTTGAAGAAGGCGTGCCCCTGCTGATTCGCCCTGGCGCAGACCTGAGCGTGGGCCTGTTTCCCGATTCCCGCCGCGCCCGCCAATGGGTGCGCGAGCACGCGGGCCACCAGGAGGGCCGGGTGCTGAACACATTTTCTTATACCTGCGGCTTTGGCGTGAATGCGGTACTGGGCGGCGCGTCCAGTGTCAAGAACGTGGACCAGTCCCGCAAGGTGCTGAACTGGGGTCAGGAGAACTACGCCCTCAATGGCCTGGAGGCCCCCAAGACCGACTTTATCTCTGGCGACGTGTTCGAATGGCTGGAACACTTCCGGCGGCGAGGGCAACTGTTTGATCTGGTGGTGCTGGACCCACCCAGTTTTGCCCGCAAAAAGTCGGGGGTCTGGCGTGCTGAACGGGATTACGCCCGCCTGGCGACCCTGGCTGCCAAAGTCACGGCCCCCGGTGGGCGGCTGCTGGCCATGCTGAACCATGCAGGCGTGTCGGCGGTGGCTTTTGACCGGATGATGCAGGTGGGCCTCCCTGAAGCGGCGCGGCGCGGACGGCTGGATGTCCGCCTGACCCTGGGCGAGGATTATCCGCAGGCCCGCCATCTGAAAGCGCATGTGTGGGAACTGGACTAGGTGCCACCCGGTCGGCCCTGAACTCTGCCCAAAAACGGCGCAGTGCACTCCTGCAGCAACAGCGGCAGGAAATTAAAGCACTGGGGGGCCCTAGTCCGGAAAGACTGGCAACCCTTATGCTGCTTCCAGTTCCTGTTTCTTCCCTCTGGAGGTTTGCCTATGCCCACCCGCTTTCGTCCGGCCCTGCTGTGGCTCGCACCTGTGCTGCTGGCTTCTCCACTGGTGGCGGCGGCGCTTCAGGCGGCTCCTCCTGCTCCAGTCACCCTTCCGGCCCTGACCTTTACCTCTCCGGACGCCGCACGGGGAGCCCAGCGGTCGGCGGGCTGTGCAGGCTGCCACGGCGCGGGGGGCGTCAGCGGGGAGGAAACTGTGCCTTCTCTGGCCGGACAGGTGGCGAGTTATACCCGGCAACAGCTCAGCGCCTACCGCGCCAAAGTGCGGGGCGACAGCACCATGCAAAACGTGGCGGCCCGCCTGACCGATCAGGATATAGCCGACATTGCCGCCCATTTTGCAGCGCTGGCTCCTGGCCCCGCCTGGAAGGGCGCAGACGCGGCGGTGCGGGCACAGGGCGCGGCGCTGTATGCCAAAGGCGACCCGGCCCGCAACCTGATCGCCTGTTCGGTGTGCCACGGCGCGGGTGGAGGGGGCAGCGACAGCCTGATTCTGCCCAGCATCACCAACCTTGCGCCTGCCTATGCCGAAGGGACACTGGCTGAATACCGCGAAACCGTGCCCTATGCCCACCCCAGCCCCCAGGCCATGCACGCCGCCGCGCAGGGCCTGACGGATGAGGAATTGACGGCGCTGGCGGCGTATTTGAGCAGTTTGAAGTAGAGAGTGTAGGCCAGCCTCCCCATTGCTGGCGCACTGCCCTCCTGAAAGGGAGCTGGTCTGAAGGAACGGATTGCCATCTCCAACTGTCCCTGTCTGACCCACACGCCTCCCCCTGCGGCGGCGCGGGCCTATGCTGTAGCGCATGACGGATACCACCACCAAACGTAAATTGAACTGGAACAGCCATCAGGTCACGCAGGGCGACGAGCGTGCGCCTAACCGGGCCATGCTGCGGGCGGTGGGCTTTCAGGACGGTGATTTTGAGAAGCCGATTATCGGTGTGGCGCACGCGCAGAGCAATATCACGCCCTGTAACAACGGGCTGGGCGAACTGGCAGGCCACATCACCGGGGCCATCACCGAAGGCGGCGGAATGCCTCAGGTGTACGGCACGATTACCGTGTCAGACGGTATCAGCATGGGCACTGAAGGCATGAAGTGCAGCCTGGTGAGCCGTGAAGTGATCGCCGACTCCATCGAGACCGTATCGCGCGGCCAGAGTCATGACGGCGTGATCGTGGTGGGCGGCTGCGATAAGAACATGCCCGGCGCCATGATCGGCATTGCGCGGCTGAATATTCCGGCCATTTTTGTGTACGGCGGCACCATCAAGCCCGGTCACTACAACGGTAAAGACCTGACCATCGTGAGTGTGTTCGAGGCGGTGGGGGCACTGGGCGCAGGCAAGATCAGCCGCGAAGACTTCAACGAGATCGAGAAGCGTGCCTGCCCCGGCAACGGCTCCTGCGGCGGTATGTACACCGCCAATACCATGAGCAGCGCCTTTGAAGCGATGGGCATGAGCCTGCCCTTCAGTTCCACCATGAGCGCCGTGGACGCCGAAAAAGCCG
>JAQBPF010000046.1 GCA_028287665.1 Deinococcus sp.
TGCGCTACCGCGACTTTACGCTGAGTGCCCTGCGTGACGCGATTCGGGAGGTCATCGCCAGTTTTCCGGTGTACCGAACCTATGTGCGGGCGGGCGGCGAACGCGAACCCGGCGACAATGCCAAAATTGACCACGCCATCCGCGACGCCAAAGCGCACACCCGGCAGGGCGGCGGGGCGGTGGATGCCAGCGTCTTCGACTTCCTGCGGGCCGTGCTGACGCTGGACGCGCCGGATGAGGCCACCCGCGAAGCCTACGCCGACTTTGCCCTGCGCTTTCAGCAGCTCACTGGCCCAGTGACGGCAAAGGGGGCGGAAGATACGGCCTTCTACCGCTATCCGCGCCTGCTGTCTCTGAACGAGGTGGGGGGTGATCCGGCCCTGTTCGGCACGCCCCCGAAAGCTTTTCATGCGGCAGCCAGAGACCGCGCCGAACACTGGCCCGCCGCGATGCTGGCCCTCAGCACCCATGACACCAAGCGGGGCGAGGATACCCGCGCCCGCATCAGCGTGATTTCGGAGATGCCGCAGACGTGGGCCGCGCACCTGAGCGAGTGGTCGCCGCTCCTCAGAACGCTGGAAACCGACCTGGATCTGGGCCGCGCCCCCAATGCGCCCGACACCTACACCCTGCTGCAAACGATCCTGGGTGCCTACCCACTGGACGGCCAACTCGCCGATTTTCCAGACCGGATCGTGGCCTATATGACCAAAGCGGCGCGGGAAGCCAAGCTGCGAACCAGTTGGGCCAGCCCCAACGAGGAATACGAGGCGGCCCTGGAAGGCATGGTGCGCGGCCTGCTGGCAAACGAGCGCTACACGGAACGGTTGCAGGAACTGCACGCCCGCATCAGCCCTTACGGGGCCCAGAACGGCCTGAGTGCCGCGCTGGTACGCCTGACCGCGCCTGGCGTGCCCGATACCTATCAGGGCACGGAGGGCTGGAATCAGAGCCTCGTCGACCCCGATAACCGCCGCCCGGTGGACTATGCCCGCCTGGGCCGCCTGATGGGCCGCATCGAAAAACGGCATGGCTCAGACGGCCTGAAACTGGCCGCCGAACTGCTGGACAACTACGCCGATGGCGGCGTCAAACTGCTGGTCACCTGGGCAGGGTTGCAGGCCAGAATGCAGCATCCCGACCTGTTTCAACACGGCACGTACCGCCCGGTAGAAGCGGGCAAATACCTGCTGGCCTTTGCCAGAGAATCGGCAGACAGGGCGCGAGTCTCCGTGACGGTTGCCCCCCGCCTGAGCCTCAGCCTGACCCGCGAAAAAACGCCCTGGGCGGTGGGAGAGGTCTGGGGCAACCGCCAACTCTCTATGCCCCGCCCCGGCACCTACGACAACCTGCTGACCGGGCAAACCGTGCGCGTGCGCGGCGACAAGGTGGCGCTGGGTAAGGTGCTGGAAGATTTCCCACTGGCCCTGCTGGTGCGGCGCTGAGCAGGAGCGCCCAGACCCAGTGATCCCCGCCTGAATGCAAGGACAAACCGCCCGGTCAGACTCAAGGCCACTTCACGCATTTTGGGAACTTTTCAAGGCCCCGCCCCGTATGCTAAGGCGTATGCAATCCTTCCCCACAACCAATATTCAGACGGAAAATGTTGTCCGAACCTTTATGGCCAGGACGTACTCGTGGATGACTGCCGGATTGGCCCTGACCGCCGGAGTCGCCTATTTCACCGCGCAGAACGAAACCCTGGCGATGCAGGTCATGGGCCTGCGCCTGCCGCTGATGCTGGCGCAACTGGCCCTGGTCTTTGTGCTGGCTGGCCTCGTGCAGCGCATGAGCAGCGCCCTGGCTGGCGTGCTGTTCATGGTGTACGCCGTCCTCACGGGCCTGACCTTCAGCGCCCTGCTGTTTGCCTACAGCCCCGCCGCCGTCATCAGCGCCTTTGCCACCACCGCCGGAACCTTCGGCGTCATGAGCATCCTGGGCTTTACCATCAAGCGTGACCTGAGCGCCATGGGCCGCTTCTTCCTGTTCGCCATCATCGGCCTCTTCATCGCCATGCTGGTCAATATCTTCTTCGTCAGCAGCGCCCTGACCCTGATCATCAGCGTGGTGGGCGTGCTGCTGTTCGCGGGCCTCACCGCCTACGATACGCAGATGCTCCGCAAGATGGCCCTCAGCGGCATCTCGGGCGAAATGGCCGAGCGGGCCGCCATCAACGGGGCTTTGTCGTTGTACCTGAACTTCATCAATATGTTCCTCTTTATCCTGCGTCTGTTCAGCAGCAGCCGGTAAACGTAGCGCCTCACACGCAAACGCCCCAGCATTGGCCGGGGCGTTTTTCTTTGGTCATACGGAGTCCGTATCCTTCCCGCTCCGTATGATTCCCGTACAGCCTTGGCAGCACCGCCTGTTCGTCCATCTGCCGGACTCCGTACTTTTTCCCACTCGCTCTACGGCGAAGATCTGCAAGTCCGCTCGAATTGAATACTAACACGGCAGGATTCAATCGGAGTCCGGATCAGATGTGCTGGGTCAACACACGCCTCTAGAGCATTTGTCCGAATTACAGCGTCAGAAAAAGACTCCTGACGCTTCCATTCTCCCAAATTCTCGCCGAAATTCACTCACCCCGTTCGGTCAAAAACAAACAACTCTTTTGACAAATGCTCTAGCGGTAGAACTCGCGGTAATACGCCCCCTGAGCGTTGGCATCCGCTTTCAGGCTGGCAAACGGCAGGACGGCTGTTTCAGCGCACGCGCCCACCACATGCGGCAGGCTGGTGGGCGTCAGGTTCAGGCCCGCTGGCGTCAGGTGAAAGGTAAATTCACTGCCCATCTCGCGCAGCACGTCGCGGCATTCGGCATCTACTTCAGCGGGCAGGTGATTCAGATACAGCGCCTTCTGGCGGGCGTCGGTCAGTTTGGGCCAGATGGCCGAGAGCGGTACGGCGCGGCCCGTGGCACGGTCCAGCATCACGCCCACCGTGTAATTGTCGGGATGTGCGCCCCCGCAGTAATACCCGGCATCCTCGCGCAGGCTGACCAGTTTAGCCGACGTATAGGTGATGACGGCGTTCAATTCATACCCTTCCGCCATGTCGCTGCTGCCCAGCATAGATTGGCAATCCAGCGCACTGACCGCGTGCCCCAGTTGCTGGTCTTGCAGGGCGGCGCTCAGGCCAGCACTGGCCCCCGGCACCCGCGGATAGGCGATGCCCGACAGCGGTTCCCGCACTGTTTTTGCGCCCGCCTGCACCGTCCACGCCTGGTTCAGCTTCAGGAAGGCCAGCGGGTCAGCCGTCCTCAGCTTCAGCAGGCCGGGGGAAGTGGGGAGTTTCAGGGGCATGACCAGCACGTTGAGGGGAGAGAGGCGCACAGGCAGCTTGCCTTGCCCATTGGCTTTGGCCCAGGTGCCCGTGAATCCGGCGGCAGTGTTATTCAAGGGCAGGCGGCTCAGTGTCAGGCAGCCGGTGACCACCCGGCCCTCCATGGGGCCAGTCCACACTTCTTCCTGCAAAATCAGGCTCTCGCCGCTGCGGAACGGGGTGAGTTCGATGTTGACGCCCTTTCGCTCGTAGTAATACCGTGCCTCGCCGCCCACGCCGTCCGCACCTGCACCCAGTTGCAGCACCACGGGCAGGCTGCCCACCGTTCCCCGGTAGAGAACCCCCGATTTGATGGAGGCCGCCGCCCACGCCGGAGCGCCCGCCGCACCGCCACACGCCTTCAACTCCTGATCCTGGGCCGCCGCGCCGGAAGCCAGCCCTGCACACAGCAGGAAGGCCAGGGATCGGCAGGACTGGGTAGACGGGCGCCTCATAGACAACGGTTTCATTTCAATCAGCCTAGCGCCTGTCCAGCGCCCGTCAACGCCCCTCCCCCACTCCGCGCCCATCGAAGGTGGCGTTGCGGAGCATGCCGCCCACAAAGGCTCCAAACGGAGAATGCGTTTCGGCCCAGCGCACGGCGGCCTCCACGTCATAGGGCACCGCCCGGAAGTCCACTGACCATGCTCCCGCCCGCTGCTCCAACAGTGTCCAGCGGGCGCGGGGATCGCCGTCGACCTGATCGCTGACGGCTCCCGCATTGACCAGGAGGGTATCGCCCACACGGGTCGCGCCGGGGCGGTGGGTGTGGCCGCAGACCACCACGCCCGCGCCCATCTCCCCCAGAGACAACCCCTCCAGTTGCGCCCGCAGCTCACGCGGGTCACGCGAGCGGTACAAGCCCTGGCCCCTACTCTGGCTGCCGCCCTCGTGCTGCCACTCCCAGAGCAGGCTGTGCCACGCGCTGTCGGGCGTGCCGTGACAGGCCAGCAGTTCGCCGTCCAGAGCGCGGGCGCTCAGAGACAGGGCGGCCAACCGTGCCAGGGCTGGAGCGTCTACCTGCCCGCTCAGCCACTCGCCAAAGCTGCGTGACAGGGCCGAGCGGCGTCCGTCCGGCCAGAGCTTTTCCTCGTTGTTGCCGCGCACTTCCAGCGCCCCGGCGAAAGCGAGTTCAGCCTGCATCGCCACCGCCCGCGCCGGGTCAGCCACGCCTTCTGCCTGGTCGCCCAGATTGAGGATCAGGTCAGGAGAAGCCCGCTGGAGCTGCTGCAGCACGGCCTGGAGCGCGAACGCATTGCCATGCACATCCGAAATCACTGCCACACGCACACGCACAGCCTAGCCCACTCCACCACGCCCTACACCCGCTACCATGCAGCCTATGAGCATTCTTCCCGACTGGCGCATCCGCCAACTGGCCCTGGAGGGCATGATCACGCCCTTCGAAGACCGACTGGTCCGCACTTCAGACAACGCGCAGGTCATCAGCTACGGCCTCAGCAGCTTTGGCTACGACCTGCGATGCGCCGATGAATGGAAAGTCTTCACCAATGTCCACAGCGCCCTGGTCGATCCCAAGAACTTTGATGACAGGTCGTTCGTAGATATAGTCTCCGATGAGATTATTATTCCACCCAACAGTTTTGTGCTTGCGAGGTCGCTGGAATACATAAAAATCCCAGACAATGTCATGGTGGTGGCGGTGGGAAAATCAACGTATGCACGTTGCGGTATAGTCGCAAACGTCACGCCTTTAGAACCCGGCTGGGAAGGCCACGTCACGCTGGAATTCAGCAATACCACGCCGCTTCCCGCCAAGATGTACGCCAACGAAGGCTGTGTTCAGCTGCTCTTTTTTGAAGGAGAGCGCCCCGAAGTGACTTACGGCGACCGCAAAGGCAAGTATCAGGGCCAGACAGGTGTGACCCTGCCGCGCCTCTAGGCCGATGAAGCCTCAGCGCAAGCCCACGCCTGATCTGCTGTTCCTGGCCGCCCTGTTTACTTTTGCGGGCGTGATGCATTTCGTGCGGCCCCAACCCTTCGATTCCATCGTGCCGCGCTGGGTGCCGATGCCTGCCCGGACCGCCACGCTGATCAGTGGAGCCGCCGAACTTGCGGGCGGGCTGGGGTTGCTGCATCCGGCCACGCGCCCCGCCGCACGCCTGGGCCTGCTGGCGCTGCTGCTGGCCGTGTTTCCCGCCAATCTGAATATGGCCGTGAATGCCGAGCGCTTCCGCCCACTGCCGGAATGGGCGCTGTGGCTGAGGCTGCCGCTCCAACCGCTGCTGATGTGGCTGGTCTGGCGGGCAGGCAAGGGCAAAAGAAGCGGCTAGCACGCTGTTCCTACGGCCCACAACCCACTGACGCCAGACCGGGTACAGCATTCCAGCCCTGATCAGAGCGTCAATGGCGCGCCCACACCGCCTTTCCCACGGCCTGCTGACCACTCACCACGGACAGAATTACAGCAGCACCACATCCACATCATCGCCCACGGCCACACCGCCACCTTCCGGCACGACCACCAGCGCCCCGGCTTCACTCAGTGAGCGCAACACGCCGCTGCCCTGTTTGCCGTAATCGTGTACCTCGCCGCCCACGATATTGGCCCGCCAGAAGGCCATTTTGTCGGGGATACCGCGAAAGGGCGTGGCCGCCCGCAGCTTCAGCGTTTGCACAGGCTGTCCAGTGAGGGCGGGGCGCACGATGACGTGAAACACCACCAGACTGCTGACTGGATTTCCCGGCAGGCCGAACACCGGAAGGCCGTTCCAGCCGCCCAGCAGCGCGGGGCCACCGGGCCGCATCCTCACCTTCCAGAACGACACGCGGCCCTGACCGATCAGCAGGTCGCGCATAAAGTCGTATTTGCCCATGCTGACGCCGCCACTGGTGAGCAGCAGGTCTGCGCCGCCGATGCTGTCTATGGCCGCCTGGAGCGCCGCCGGGCTGTCGGGCGCGTGGCCCAGGGGCAGCACCTCGCAGCCAGAGTCGTGCAGCATGGCGCTGAGGCCAATGCGGTTGCTGTCGTACACCTGACCGGGCAACAGAGGCTGGCCGGGTTCGATCACCTCATCTCCAGTAGACAGCAGCGCCACACGCAGCTTGCGGCGCACCGGAATGCGGGCGTGGCCCAGCGCAGCGGCCAACGCCACACGCGGCGCGGTCAGGAGCAGTCCGGCGGGCATGACCTCTTCCCCAGCGCGGAAATCTCCGCCTTCTGGCCGCACGTCGGCGGGGCTGGCAGGGCGCTGCACCAGTACAGAGTCGGGGCCGTCGTCGACCAGTTGCTCCACGGGCGCAATCGCGTCGGCCCCGGCGGGCATGGGCGCACCCGTGTAAATCCGGATGCACTGGCCGGGGCCAACCTCTGCGGCAAAAGGCACTCCGGCGCGGCTTTCTCCGGTGACTTGCAGACGTGTGGGCGCAGACAGCGAGGCGCTGAGGGTATCGGCGGCGCGGCAGGCGATCCCGTCCAGCGCACTTTCGGTGGCGCTGGGATGGCTGACCAAGGCGGCCAGCGGCCCCGCCAGCGTGCGCCCGTGCGCCTGCCCCACGCCCACCCACTCGGTTTCGGGCGGCGGAAGCAGGGCGGCCAGCATCCGGCGGGCTTCGTCCACACTGACGAACATGGGAAACTCGGGCGGGCGGGCGGCAGTCATGCGGGCAGGATACGGCAGAGCGGATTTATGCTGGCTGAATTCTTGAAGGCGTTGGGCTGCAATTTCTCACAGTTCGGCCATACGCTGCCCCGGCAGGCAGCCCAGAGGGTACACTTTTGGGCAATGCCCGCAGCAAGGTCGCGGGGAACACGGAGAGCGCATGAAGATTACTCAGGACAAAGTGGTGGAAGTGGAGTACAAGCTCAGGGTGAACGGCGAAACCATAGACGCCAGCGAACCCGGCGAGCCGCTGACCTACCTGCACGGACACGGCGGCATCATTTCCGGCCTGGAACGTGCGCTGGAAGGTAAAGATGTGGGCGACAGCCTTCAGGTGACGGTGCAGCCTGAGGACGGCTACGGCCTGCGCGACGAGGACAACATAGACGTGCTGGGGCGCGAGGACTTCGACGACGACATTGAAGTCGGAGCGACCTACTACGCGGAGGACGAAGACGGCCAGGTGGTGCCGTTTACGGTGCTGGAACTGGACGGCGAAACCGTGCGCGTGGATTTCAATGTGCCTCTGGCCGGGGAAGTGCTGGACTTTGACGTGACGGTGCTGAACGTGCGCGACGCCACCGCAGAAGAACTGGAACACGGCCACGCCCACAGTTCTGATACACACAGCGCCGGAATGCACGACCACGGCGATGAAGTAGACATCTTGACCATCGACGCCGCAGAGCTGGACGGGCCGGAAACGACGGCCACAGGAGAGACCATGACCATGAAGATTGCCCAAGA
>JAQBPF010000059.1 GCA_028287665.1 Deinococcus sp.
GTCCCAGGAGCAGTTTCTGCGGGCCGAGGAAGAGGAAGCGCGTGAGTACCCAAAGACTCCTGCCACCCTGGACCCAGCCACGTTGGCACTCGCGATGATCGGGCAGGCCAATTCCCGTCAGGCGCAGCGCCTGGCCGAACTGGAAGCCTCATTGGCCCACGCCGAAGCCCAGCACGCAGAGGCCGAGCGCCGCAGCATCACCGATCTGCTGACCGGATTACACAACCGCCAACATCTGATCACCGAAGGCGTGCAGCGGCTGGCGGGTGGCACAGCCCACGCCCCGGCGCAGGCGGCCATGATCGATGTCGACCGTTTTAAGCGGGTCAACGACACTCACGGCCACGCCACCGGAGACGCCGTGCTGCGCGATATTGCTGCCCTGCTGGCCCGGTGCGCCCAGCCCGGTGATCTGGTGGTGCGTTACGGCGGAGAAGAGTTCGTGCTGATTCGTTCGGCGGGTCAACCCAGCCTGGTGCCGACCCTCGAAGCCTTCAGATTGGCGGTTCAAGATCATGCATGGACCACCCGCCCAGTCACCGTGAGTATTGGGGTAACCCTGGTGCCCGGTGATTCCCTGGAAGCTGCTCTGGACCGGGCCGATCAATTGATGTACGCCGCCAAGCGGGCGGGCGGCAACAGGCTGCGCCATGATTTGCCCCGCGATTCACGCTCGGGCCCAGAACTTAACCTGATCTACGGTCCCGAACGCGACTCCGTTTGCTGATGGAAGCAGGTTTTGAGAGCCCTGTTCCAGAGTGACTGACCCAAGACGCTTCAGGCCCAGGGCTTCACAGAAGTTTCAGAAGCCGCAGCCCTCTCTACCACCGATGCTCTAGAGCATTTGTCATCATAATGACCGAGCGGAGCGAGTGAATTTCATTGAGGAGAACGGAGAATGGAGCCACCGAAAGTCTCTTTTTTCGGTGGTGTAATTCGGAGAACTGCTCTAAGCTTTCCGCCATGACGTTTCAACCTGAATTTCCGGTCGTGCGGCGTCCGGTCTATGCCCGGCGCGGTATGGTCGCCACCTCGCAACCGCTGGCGGCACAGGCGGGCCAGAGCGTACTGGCGGCAGGCGGCAATGCGGTGGATGCAGCCATTGCCACCGCCGCCGCCCTGACGGTCCTGGAGCCGACCAGCAACGGCATAGGTGGCGACCTGTTTGCGCTGGTCTGGGATGGGGGAGAGGTGCACGGCCTGAATGCCAGCGGCGCGGCTCCGGCAGCCCTGAGTCTGGACGCCCTGCAGGAACGGCACGCGGGCCAGATGCCCAGGCATGGCTGGACCCCCGTGACCGTGCCCGGTGCCGTGCGGGGCTGGGCCGACCTGCACGCCCGGTTTGGCCGTCTGCCCTTTGCGGCGGTGCTGGCTCCTGCCGTTGCCTATGCCCGTGACGGCTACCCACTTTCGCCGGTGCTGGCGGCAGGCTGGGCGCGGGCCATCCGTATTTACACCGCTGCCCATCTGCCCTTGTTCAGAGAATGGTTTGACACGTTTGCTCCGGCTGGATTCACGCCTGCTCCCGGTGCCCTGTGGCGCAGTGAGGCCCACGCCCGGACGCTGGAAGCCATCGCGGCCACACAGGGCCACTCCTTGTATGAAGGCGACCTTGCCGCTCAGGTTGACGCCCATGCCCGCGCCACAGGCGGCCTCCTGCGGGCCGATGACCTCGCCGCCCACAGGTCCGAGTGGGTGAAGCCCATTTACGCCGATTTTATGGGCCACCGCGTGTATGAGATTCCGCCCAATGGACAAGGCATTGCTGCCCTGATCGCTCTGAATGCCCTGAATGGGTTGGAGTTGCCTGACCAGTACGGCGATCCGGCGGGCCTTCACCTCCAGATCGAAGCCATGAAACGCGGTTTCCACGACGCCCACTCTTTTGTCGGCGATCCGCGTCATGTCTCTGTAGACACCGAGCATCTTCTTTCAGCGGCCAATGCGGCGGCCCACCGCGTCCACATCAGCCCCGCTGCCCACGACCCGCGCACGCAGGCGCCCAGCACAGGCGGCACGGTGTACCTGGCCACCGCCGATGATCAGGGCCAGATGGTCAGCCTGATCCAGAGCAACTACATGGGCTTCGGAAGCGGTGTGGTGGTTCCCGGCACCGGGATCGCGCTGCACAATCGGGGCCATAACTTCAGCCTGGAGGCAGGCCATCCCAATGCCCTTGCCCCCGGACGCCGCCCATACCACACCATTATTCCCGGCTTTCTGGGCCGCGCAGACGGTACGCCTGTCGGTCCTTTCGGAGTGATGGGAGGTTTCATGCAGCCGCAGGGCCATCTGCAGGTTGTACTGAACACGGTGCGCTACGGCATGAATCCGCAGCAAGCTCTGGATGCTCCGCGCTGGCAATGGCTGGCAGGCCAGACGGTCGAAGTGGAACACGGCCTGCCCGCCGCCGCTGCACGCGCCCTTGCCGCGCTGGGCCACGATGTCCGCGTCCAGATCGATTCGGGCTCCTTTGGTCGGGGTCAGATGATCCGCCGCGACCCCGCCACAGGCGTGCTGGAAGGTGGGACGGAGAGCCGAACAGACGGCCACATCGCGGCGTGGTGAGGCCCTCCATTCTGTTTCAGACGGCCTTTACTGGGCGCTGACGTACTGTTCGCTCAGTGCCCAGAGCCGTGCTGCCGCGCCGTCGTCAAGGGCCTGCGGTTCTGGCCGGGTCTCCCGGCTTTTGCTGTAATAGCGTCCCGTCACGCCCGAATCTGCCTCGGCTGCCAGATGAACCGTGGTTTTGGCTCCTTCCTCAGGCGTGATGGCAAAGCGGTCTATGACGCCCCAGAGCAGAGAAGCGCCCCCGCCGTTGTTGTGGGCAAAACCGCTGCGGACCATGCCCGGATGAAGACTGTTGCTCCGGATATCCGGCTCACGGCGGGCCAGTTCGCGGGCAAACAGGATGTTGGCCAGTTTGCTCTGGCTGTAGGCAGCCCAACCGCTGTACCCCCGGCGGAATTCAGGATCATCGAAGCGAATCCGGCCCATGCCGTGCGCCGCCGAAGCCACTGTGATAACCCGTGCGCCCGGCGTGCCCCGCAAGAGGGGTAGGAGTTCCTGCGTCAGCAAAAACGGGGCAAGGTGATTGAGCGCCCAGGTGGCCTCTAGGCCTTCCCGCGATTCCTGGCGTTTGGAATAAAACGCCCCAGCATTGTTGACCAACACGTCCAGCGCCTTGTTCTTCGTTGCAAATTCGGCAGCGGCGCGGCGCACCTGATCCAGTTCGCTCAGGTCAGCCAGGATGGTGCCCACTGCGTTCACTTCCCGTGCCACACGGTCAGTTTTGGCTGCATCTCGCCCCACCACCGTAACCCGCGCGCCCCGGTTTGCCAGTTCGCGCGCCGTCACCAGCCCGATGCCGTTGGTGGCTCCCGTGACCAACACTGTTTTGCCCGCCAAATCACCGTAACTCATGTCCACAGCATAGGCGGCGCGGGCAGGGTGTGGCGCGGGAATCCTGACAATGTGAGAGTGGAGGGCGTCACCAAGGCGGGGCGGTGAACTGCAATTCAGTTCACCGCCCCGCCTTCAGACCGCTTATTTCAGCAACTGGCGGCTGATCACAACCCGCAGAATCTCGTTGGTTCCCTCGTAAATCTGATTCAATTTCACGTCACGCAGCAGCTTTTCTACCGGATACTCGCCCACGTAGCCGTATCCGCCGTGCACCTGAATCGCTTCATTGGCCGCGTCAAAAGCCATTTCGGAGCAGTAGGCCTTGGCAATGGCACTTTCAAATCCGTGCGTCTGCCCCTGATCCACCAGCCAGGCAGCTTTCTGGTACATCAGGCGGCCCGTTTCTATCCCCATCGCCATTTCCGCGATCTTGAACTGAATGGCCTGAAAAGTAGAGATGGGTTTGCCGAAAGCTTCGCGGGCCTTGGCATACTTCACCGATTCATCCAGTGCCCGCCGCGCAATACCCACCGACCCTGCCGCCACTGGAATACGTGTCTTGTCCAGGGTTTTCATGGCAATCTTGAAGCCGTCGCCCAGGCCGCCCAGCTGGTTCCCGCGTGGCACACGCACATTCTCAAAGACCAGTTCGCTGGTCAGGCTGGCCCGCTGTCCCATCTTGTGCTTGATTTTGTTGTAGCTGAAACCGAGCGCGTCTCTGGGCACCACCAACGCCACGCTCGCTTTATGCCCGCCCTGACGGTCTGTGGTGGCGAACACCACCGTCACTTCCGCCATCCCGCCGTTGCTGATCCACATCTTGGTCCCGTTGATGACCCATTCGTCGCCGTCCAGCACAGCGGTGGTGTGCATGGCGGCGGCATCCGAGCCGTTGTTGGGTTCGCTGAGGGCAAAGGCGGCGAGGCTGGCCTTTTCGGTCATGGGGCCCAGAAACCGCTGCTGCTGTTCCTCTGTGCCGCCCACCAGAATCGGCGTGATTCCCAATTCGGAGGCCATCAGGATGGTGTAGATGCCCATGCAGCCGTAGGCCAGCTCCTCGCCAATCAGGCATTCGTCGAACATGCCCAGTCCCAAACCGCCCGCATGTTCAGGAATGGCGGCGTTCAGGAGGCCCACTTCAAAGGCCTTTTCGACCACCTGCCAGGGCAATTCCTCGCGCTGGTCGTATTCAGAGGCAATCGGAATGATTTCTTTGCGGGCAAAATCGCGGGCAAGTTGCTGTAATTGGCGTTGCTCGTCAGACAAGGTGAAATCCATAAGCACTCCTGTAGGGCAGAAAAGAAAGAAGGTTTTGAACTGAGTCCAATCTACCA
>JAQBPF010000063.1 GCA_028287665.1 Deinococcus sp.
GTCTATCAGCCGTTCCATTCGGCTCCGCAGGTCAATGATGCGGCTGGGGTGCAGAGCCATCAGGTCTGTCCGGCCCTGTGGACTCAGACGGCTTAAATTGCCGCTGCGAATCAGCCCCGGCAAGGGCAGTCGGTAGTTCAAAGCGCCCTCTGGAACTGGCCTGGATTCAGCGTGAGTCATCCACGACAGTCTGAGAGAGTCGGCCTGACCCGGCTACCCCCAGCACCCTGTTTTCCACGCCCCTGTGCGGTACAATAGGGGCAGTTGAGGGAGCATCTGCCGTTACGCCCATAGCATAATGTGATAGACTCGTTCCATTCCCGGCAGGGTTTGCCGGGCTTCTCATCCCCCGGTTGGCGGTCAACATTTCCGCCAACCCGCCTGACGCCCTGCGGCGCAGATTGGAGCCTCATGACCGGAATTCTTCCCGTTGACATCACCACCGAAGTCAAAACCAATTTCATCAACTACGCCATGAACGTGATCGTAGACCGGGCGCTGCCAGACGTGCGCGACGGCCTGAAGCCTGTGCAGCGGCGAATCATGTACGCCATGCTGCAAGAAGGCCTGATGTCGAACACCAAGCACGCCAAGTCGGCCAGCGTGGTGGGCGAGGTCATGAAGCGCTATCACCCCCACGGCGACTCGTCCATCTATGACGCGATGGTGCGCCTGGGCCAGTGGTGGAACATGCGCTACCCGATGGTTGATCCTCAGGGCAACTTCGGGTCTATGGACGGCGATATGGCCGCCGCCATGCGCTATACCGAAGCCCGCATGACCAAAGTGGCCGAAGAACTGCTGGCCGATCTGGAAAAAGAGACTGTAGACACCAAGCCCAACTACGACGAAACCACCACCGAACCCACGGTGCTGCCGTCCGCCATTCCCAACCTACTGGTCAACGGCGCGTCGGGCATCGCCGTGGGCATGGCGACCAACATTCCGCCGCACAACCTGACCGAAATTTGCAACGGTCTGCTGGCGCTGATCGACAATCCTCAGATCACGCTGGACGAGATGATGGAGCACGTCAAGGGGCCAGATTTCCCCACCGGCGGGCGCATCAGCTTGCAGGGCATCCGTGAGGCGTTCGCCACAGGACACGCGGGCCTGAAGGTGCGCGGCAAGGCCCGCATCGACGAGAAGAACGGGCGCGCGCAGATCATCATTTCCGAGATTCCCTACCAGCTGAACAAGACCAACCTGCTGCAGACCATCAGCGCGATGTACAAGGCCGGGAAAATCCCCGACATCAGCGCCCTGCGCGACGAGTCCGACCGCAAGGAACCCGTCCGCATCGTGATCGAGCTGAAGCGCGGCGCGATTCCCACGCTGGTACTGAACCAGCTCTACAAGTACACGCAACTTCAGAGCACCTTCACGGTCATCAACCTCAGCATCGTAAACGGCGAGCCGCGTGTGCTGCCGCTGATCGACACCATGCGCTACTTCCTCGTTCACCGCCGCGACGTGGTGACGCGCCGCACGGCCTACGAACTGAAGAAGGCCGAGGAACGCGCCCACGTGCTGGAAGGCCTGATCAAGGCGCTCGACCATATCGACGAAGTGATCTCGCTGATCCGCGCCAGCAACACCGGAGCCGAGGCCCGCGACGCGCTGATGGCCCGCTTCGGCCTGACCGAAGTGCAGTCTCAGTCCATTCTGGATATGCGCCTGCAACGTCTGGTGGGGCTGGAGCGCGAGAAGTTGATGTCCGAGTTCAACGAGTTGCAGACCACCATCGCCCGCCTGCGTTCCATCCTGGGCGACGAGAAACTGCTGTGGCGCGAGATCAAGAAGGAACTGCGCGACATCCGTGACCGCTACGGCGACGAGCGGCGCAGCACCATCGTGCTGCTGGAAGAAGACATCAACCGCGAAGACCTGATCGCCGTGGAAGACATGGTGATCACCATGACCCGCGCCGGATACCTCAAGCGCACCAACATGGACGCCTACCGTGCACAGGCCCGTGGTGGACGCGGGGCCAGCGGCGGCAAACTGCGCGACGAGGACATCAACACCCGCGTGTTCGTGGGCAGCACGCACGATTACCTGCTGTTCTTCACCGATCAGGGCCGCGTCTTCCACGAGAAGATTTACGACCTGCCGGAAGCGGGCCGTGACGCCAAGGGCACCCACATTCGCAATCTGTTGCCCAGCCTGCGCGAAACCGAAAACATCGCCAGCGTGCTGAGCGTCAAGGGCTTCGAGGAAGAAGGCAGCTTCGTGTTCGCCACCCGCAAGGGCATCGTCAAGAAGACCCAGATCACCGATTACGGCAACATCACGTCGGCGGGCCTGATTGCCATCAACCTGCAACCCGGTGACGAGCTGATCGGCGTCGGGATAGTGTGCGAGAGCGACCACATCGTGCTGGCCAGCCGTGAAGGACAGGCCATGCGCTTTGACGCCGCAGAGGTACGCGATACGGGCCGCGCCACGCAGGGCGTGATCGGGATGCGCCTGCGTGAAGATGATGTGGTGGTGAGCATGGCGCTCGTTCCCGGTGGCGATGAAAGCAGCGAACTCCTGAGCATCAGCGAATTCGGCCTCGGCAAGCGCACGCCCGCAGGCGACTACCCCAGCAAGGGGCGCGGCGGTCTCGGCGTGATTACACTGGACGTGACCGAGCGCACCGGCAAACTGGTGACGCTGGCCCGCGTGGCAGGCGACGAGGAACTGATGGTGCTGACCGAAAAAGGCACCGTAATTCGGACTCGCGTCGAAGAAGTGCGAACCACGGGCCGCAACGCGCAGGGCGTGAAAGTCATCAACATCGGTGACAAAGACCGCGTGATCAGCGCCTTCCCGGTTCGGAAGGAAGACGAACTCTAAGTCTCCGACCAGACGCCGCGCCCGGCCAAAGCGGTCAGGCGCGGCGTTTTGTGATGGTTGGGTGGTAGTCCGCTTAAGCCTTGCTCAATCCTAGTGACAATCCGGTCAGTCTTAGTCTGCTTATCTCTTGTTAAGGAGGTCAGATGGACGAACTGCACCTTAAGCGACCTATGAGTTTCTGCTCTATACAGAATATGAGTTGGCAAGCGTGCTATACGCCACTTTCCTCTGTGCCACTTCTGGATGAACTTCGTAAGCTAAATACTGATTAAAGAAACAAAAGTGTTTACAAAAATGTAATTCTAGGTTACACTGTGATCAACGTTGGGAAGGGTGTAAGCCCCGACCCCACCGTCCTTCCTTCCCCGAATCCACCGCCTGGAGGCGACGCACATGACACAGACCAGCCATAAAACCAATACCAACAGCCGCACCTTCGTTGACACCGTGACCTACCGCCCCGGAGCCGTCATTCTTTACCCCGGCAAGAGCGACATGCTGTACCGCGTGGCCAGCGGTCTGATCCGCGTGCACACCATGGACGACGACGGCAACGGCCTGACCCTGCGCTACGTGAAGCCCGGTGAGTACTTTGGCGAAGAAGCCCTCGCTGGCGTGAACCGCGCCTACTTTGCCGAAGCCGTGACCGACAGCAGTGTGGACGTGATCAACCCCGCCCTGATGAGCGCCGAGGACAATCTGGTCGTGACGACCCACCTCGTGCGGACGCTGGAGCGCGCTTACGAAAGCATCTACCGCCTTGTTGGGAAGCGCCTGCGGGCCCGCATCGCCGGAGAACTGCTGGAGCTGAAGGACACCGCCCTGGCCACGCAGCTTGACAGCGGCGAGACCATGATCTACGCCACGCACGATGAACTGGCCGCCGCCGTGGGCAGCGTGCGCGAGACCGTGACCAAGGTCGTGGGCGAACTCAGCCGCGAAGGCGTGATCAGCGCAGGCTACGGCAAGATCACCCTGCGAAATGAGAAGCAACTGCAAGAAATTGCCGCTGCGTAAGCGTCACACTCTAGTCTCTGTTAACCGTCTGGCCTTGTGCTGGGCGGTTCTTTTTGGGTTGAATGACAGTGAAATTGGTGGGTGAATCCCCTTTGTTTTGCAACGCCCCTTGAGGGGAGGACGACTGCTCCTGCGTTCCCCTTGAACAGGGCTGGCTGCACAGCGAACTGGGGGCTGTTCTTCACCCTCCCCCCTGTTTCTGTACATGTAACACTATTCGTCCAGATTTCCGGCGGAACAGCGGCAGAGAGTATGCGTAGACTCGGAAGCATGACGGATGCCCTTTCCCAGTCGGCTTACAGCCCCGAACGTCCCCTGCGCGTGGCAGTGATCGGCAGTGGCCCCAGCGGAATTTTTGCCGCCGAAGCCCTGCTGAAGCAGACGCAGGTGCCCGCACAGGTGGACGTGTTCGACCGGCTGCCCACGCCCTACGGCCTCGTGCGCTACGGCGTGGCCCCCGATCACCTGACCATCAAGAGTGTGACGCGGGGCTTTGAAAAGACCCTGAGCGACGCCCGCGTGCGCTTTTTGGGCAACGTGGAATTCGGCACCGATCTGACGCACGAGGAAGCCCTTTCCCACTACGACGCGCTGATTTACACGGTGGGGGCCAGCAGTGACCGCCGCCTCGGGATTCCCGGCGAAGACCTGACGGGCAGCATGAGCGCCACCGAGTTTGTGGCGTGGTACAACGGCCACCCCGACGCCGCCGCCCGTGACATGGTGCTCACGGCAGGCGGCGTGGCGGTCATCGGTGTGGGGAACGTGGCGCTGGACGTGAGCCGGATTCTGGTCAAAACGGTGGCCGAACTGCACGAATCCGATATTGCGGCGCATGCCCTGGACGCCCTGGCCCACAGCCATGTGCGCGACGTGTGGGTGCTGGGCCGACGCGGCGCGGCACAGGCCAAATTTACGACCAAGGAACTCCGCGAATTTGGCGAGCTGCACGAGGCCGACCCCATCGTGAAGCCCGAAGAAGTGCTGGTGGACGAGGCCGCCGAGGCGGCGATCACCGACAACACCGTGAAAAAGAATCTGGAAGTGCTGCGCGATTTCGCGGGCCGCACGCCCGAAGGCAAGCCGCGCCGCATTCACCTGCGCTTTCTGGTGTCTCCCACGGAGATTCTGGACGACGGCAACGGCCACGTGGCAGGCCTGAAAATTGAGCGCAACACGCTGGATGAGGCGGGCAACGCGGTGGGCACAGGCCAGTTTGAAACCCTGCCCGTGCAGATGGTGCTGCGTTCGGTGGGCTATAAGGGCGTGGCCCTGCCCGGAGTGCCGTTCGATGAGCGCCGGGGCGTGATTCCCAATGCAGAGGGCCGCGTAGAAGGCCGTGCTGGGGAATACACCGCCGGATGGATCAAGCGCGGGCCGAGCGGCGTGGTGGGCACCAACCGCAAAGACGCCACCGACACCGTTGCCCATCTACTGAGCGACGTGGCGGCGGGTCTGCTGACTCCCGCGCCCCAACCCAGCGCCGAAGCCGTAGACGCGCTGCTGGCGGGCAAGGGCGTGGACGTGTACACCTTTGAAGACTGGCAGGCGCTGGACGCCCACGAGCTTTCGCAGGGGCAAACGCTGGGCCGCCCGCGTGCGAAGGTGGTGCATAAGCACGAGATGCTGACGCACCGGAAGCGGTAAACGGCGTCAGGAAGATGGATCGTGGGCACAGCACATCAACACAGCCCACACCACGATCCACGTTCTACATTCCACAATTTCCCCACTGACCCGTCTGGCATACTGCCCCTATGTCCCCTGTCCCGCCTTTGCGCTCCGACATTCTGGTGATTGGGGGCGGCCCCGCTGGGCTACACGCGGCCTTTTATGCGGCCTGGCGCGGCCTGAAGGTGCGGGTGCTGGAAGCGCGGGCCGAGGTGGGTGGGCAACTGATGGCCCTCTACCCCGACAAAGTGGTGTACGACGTACCGGGGCTGCCCAGCACGCGGGCGGCGGGCGTGGTGGCCGGACTGTTGGGCCAACTCGACACGCTGGACGTAGACATCCGGGTGAACGAAGTGGCCCGCACCCTCACTTCTGATGGAGACGGCGGCTGGCTGGTGGGCACGGATTCCGGCATGTTTGCGGCAGGCGCGGTGATCGTGGCGGCGGGCATGGGAGCCCTGCTGCCGCGAGAGGCACGGGTGCCCGGTGCGGGGTCGCATCCCGACGTGAGAACCGATTTGCCCGAACCCAGCACGCTGGCGGGGCGACAGGTTCTGGTGGTGGGCGGCGTGCCCCAGGCCACCCGCGCCGCGCTGGAACTGGCCGGGGCGGGGGCTTCCGTGACCCTCACGCACCGCCGCGCCGGATTTCGGGGCGAACCAAATGAACTGGCAGAACTGGACGCCTGCCGCACCACCGGACGCATCAACATTTTGGCCCCGGCCATCCTGATGAATCTGGTTCCGGGCGGCGCACACCTGACGGTAGACGGCGAAACCGTGCGCGTGCAGGCCGAAACCGTGCTGATCCTGAACGGCTATCTGCCTGATCTGTCTCCTCTCCAGTCCTGGCCACTGGACTGGCAGGGCGAATACGTGCTGGACGGCCCTGGCGGACAGACCCACCTGCCCGGCGTCTTTGCCGTAGGCGACGTGGCGCTCAGCGGCGGCGAGTTCAAACTGATTTCTCTGGCCTTTGCACAGGCAGCGGTGGCCGCCAACTACGCCGCACACCACGTCAATGCGGCGTTGCGGGTCAGGCCGGGGCACAGCAGCGAGAAACGGTAGATCAAGCAAACAAGGATTGGGGTTGCCGCTTCTACCCGCCGTGGGGCCGGGGCGTCAGGCCAGTTGCCCGCACCAGCCGACGCACTTCCTGACAACGACAACTGCTGTAGGTACACAGCAGGGCTTCCGGGTCGCGGGTCAGCATGGACACGGTGGCGTCTACCAGATCGCGCACCCGGTAGAGCCTCAATTCGGACGCGCCCACACGGGCAGAACGTGCGTGTACCAGCGGAGCCAGCCGTTCGAAGTCGGCGGAACAGTTGGGAAACGCGGTGGGCAACACGCCGCCGCCCAACGGCACATAACGCGTCAGCAGCGGCATTCCGGCCACATGTTCGCCGTAATGCACGCTGGTATTGCTGCCAAAATCCACACCCATCAGCAGGGCGTAGCCGTCCAGATCGTACAGAGAACCGATCGGCTGATAGGGGCTTGCCAGCGTCTGGGATGACACCACCCGCTCTGCTTCCGCGCCCAGCGCCACAAAACTCAGGGTGGGGTGAAAAGAACGCAGTGCATCGGCCCGTTCCACCAGCGTTTGCGGAATGCGGCCAATATCGCGGCTGACCCGGCTATCGCGGTGAAAGCGGGCATGAACAGGCGACGTGGCGTGCCTGAGCAGGGTGTTGTAGGTAAAAGAGGGAGCCACCAACGTGGCGGTGCGGGCGGCCAGCGTGTCTACCACCGCCCGCGCCCCGCCTTCCAGCGTACCGAACGACTTCAGGCTGGCGTGCACGATCACGTGTTGCGAGCCGTCCAGCCCCAATTCTGCCAGCCCATTCTCCAGTTCAGCGGGCAAGGTAGCGGGGCGACGCAAGAGGTTCAGCACCCCCACAGTCTACCGCTGTTGTCAAGCCATCGGTAGGTTTGCCGATGCAATAGAGAGGGCAATTAAATCAAAACGAAAGGGCGGCCCAGGCCAAAGCCTTGAGCCACCCTCTCCCCTTCCTGAGCGCCTTCCCTCTGCTCGGTCATCCGTGCTGGCACGACTACCACAGAGACACCAACTGTTTTTCGACCTGTGTTACGAGTTGTGCAGGACGTTCATGATGTCGCCGTCCTTCATCACGTACTCTTTGCCTTCGGTTCTGACCCAGCCCTTGCTTTTGGCATTGGCCCAGCCGCCCGCTTCCACCATTTTTTCCCACTCGATCACTTCGGCCCGGATAAACCCGCGCTCCAGGTCGCTGTGAATCTCTCCGGCGGCTTCGGGGGCCTTTTCGCCGCGCCGAATGGTCCAGGCCCGCACTTCCTTTTCACCCGACGTAATAAAGGTGATCAGGCCCAGCGTTTCGTAGCCCACCTTCACCAACTGATCCAGCCCGCTTTCCTCGACGCCGAGGTCGGTCAGGAAGGCGGCGGCCTCGTCTTCGGGCATCTCGGCCAATTCACCCTCAATCTGGGCACTGATCTTGACGACCTGTGCGCCTTCACGGGCGGCATAGTCGCGCACCAGATTCACGTACTCGTTGTCTTCGGTCAATTGGTCTTCGCCCACGTTGGCCACGTAGATCACGGGTTTGGTGGTAATCAGGCCAAACTCTTTGGGAATCGGCGCGTCGTAGGTTCCGGCGCGGGCAGGCTTGCCTTCGCCCAGCACGGCCAGAATCTGTTCGGCCAGGTCTGCTTGCTCCTTGGCTTCCTTGTCGTTGCCCCTCGCCTTCTTCTGAAGGTTGGAGAGGCGCTTTTCCAGGCCGTTCAGGTCGGCCAGAATCAGTTCGGTGTTGATGGTTTCGATGTCGTCGAGGGGATCGACGCGGCCCGCCACATGAATGACGTTGCCGTCTTCGAAGCAGCGCACCACGTGGGCAATCGCGTCGGCCTCACGGATATTGGCGAGGAACTGGTTGCCGAGGCCCTCGCCCTGGCTGGCTCCCTTCACCAGTCCGGCAATGTCCACGAATTCCACGAAGGTGG
>JAQBPF010000071.1 GCA_028287665.1 Deinococcus sp.
GCAAACTCAGCGGCAAAATCGCCCTCGTCACTGGAGCGTCCAGCGGGATCGGGGCGGCCACGGCCCTGGCCCTGGCGCAGGAAGGAGCCGCAGTGGCGCTGGTAGCGCGGCGTCAGGACCGATTGGAACACCTGGCCCAGACCATTCAGGAGGCCGGGGGCCGGGCCGCCGTGATCGTGGCCGACATCGCCCAACCGGAACAGGCGCGCAATGCGGTGGCGCAGACCGTAAGTCAGTTGGGCGGCCTCGATATTCTGGTCAACAACGCGGGCCTGATGCTGCTGGGGCCAGTGGCGGGTGCAGACCCCGACGACTGGCACCGCATGATGGACCTGAACGTGATGGCGCTGATGCACCTGACCCAGGCGGCTGTAGAAGTGATGAAGCCCAGGCAGAGCGGCCATATCGTCAATATTTCCTCGGTGTCGGGGCGGGGGGCCAGCCCGACCAGTGCCGGATACAGCGCCACCAAATGGGCCGTGGGCGGCTTCAGCGAGGGCCTGCGGCAGGAAGTCCGCCTGGACCGAATCCGCGTGACCGTGATCGAGCCGGGTGTGGTGGCCACCGAGTTGACCGACCACATCACCCATCAGGACACCAAAACGACCTATGAGAGCCGCATCAGCACCATGGTTCCGCTGGAAGCCGAAGACATCGCGGCCGCCGTGGTGTACGCCACCACCCAGCCCGAACGGGTCAACGTGAACCAACTGCTGATTCGGCCTCTGGATCAGGGCTGAAGGTGCCTGGAGGGATCGCTGATTGATCCATACGGGCCCCCTTCCCGGAGAGAGACAGCAGGCCGAGTGGCCCACTGCCTGACCAGTTTGACGGCCACCTGTCCCAGGACGAGGTGGCCGTCAATGTCGTTTGGGACGGATGTTCCTCGGGCAACCGCAGGATGCCGCACCACCTCACAGGCCCATCAGTCGGCGGGCACGGTGGTGTCCTGTTCGTGTTCCTTGGCGTCAAGATGAAGGTTTCGCAGCTTGGGAACCCGCAGGGCGACCACGGCCACAACCACCAACGTGACTATGCCGCCCAGCCACACGGACCGCACGGTGCCAAAAGCGCTGGCCGCGACCCCACTTTCAAGCGCTCCCAGTTCGTTGCTGGAACCGATGAACAGCAGACTGACGGCGGCCACCCGGCCCCGCATCTGGTCGGGCGTGCGTAACCGCAAGATGGCCTTCCGGATCACCATATTGATTCCGTCAAAAACTCCAGTAAAGAACAGCGCCGCCAGCGACAACAAGAAAGTCTGCGAAAGCGCGAACACGATCACGCTGACGCCGAACCCTGCCACGCCCAGCAGCAGGATTCGGCCACTGTTGTGGACCGGAGGAAATTTGGTGGCCCACAGCATCACCAGCAGGGCCCCGGCGGCGGGAGCCGCCAGCATCAGCCCCAGGCCACGCGGCCCCACATTCAGAATATCGGTGGCAAAAATGGGCAGCAGCGCCACCAGGCCTCCAAACAGCACGGCAAACAGGTCGAGTGCCATAGAACCCAGGATCACCGGGTCCCGGCGTACGAACTCCAGCCCGCTGAGAATGCTGCTGCGCACGCTTTCTTGTTTGGGAGGCGTGGGCTGCGGTTTGGGACTGATGCGCCAGAGGCCCACCCAGGAAGCCAGGGCCAGAGCCGCGACCAGGGCGTAGGTTCCCGTGGCACTCCATGACGCCAGCAGCAGGCCGCCGAGCGTGGGGCCGATGATCGAACTGGCCTGCCCCACGCTGCCCAGCCACGACGAGGCGTTGAGAAAGACCGGAGCAGGCACGATTCTGGTTTCGAAAGCGGAGGCCGCAGGCTCGCCAAAGCCCCGCGCAATTCCGGCCACAAAGACCAGAAGATACAGCAGCAGCAAGGTCTTTGGCCCCGAACGGAAGGACACCACCGAAAGCAGCACCGCGCAGAGCGTGAAGACGGCCCGCGTGATCAGCAGAATGCTGCGGCGATCCAGTCTGTCGGCGTAATGGCCGCCCAGCAGGGCCAGACTGAGGGCGGGAATGGCTTCGATCAAACCCAGCCACCCCAGGGCCAGGGGACTGCGCGTCAGCTGGTACACCTGATACCCGATGGCCACGGCCAGCATCCGGCTGGCCAATGATGACCCGACACTGGCCACCAGAAGGGCGCGAAATTCAGCGAACCGCAGGGCGGCATATGGATCAGTTGGGGCGGGCAGGGGTCGCGCGGGCACAGGGGAATCTCCGATCACCCACCCTATTCCCTTGAGCGCAGGAATCAAGTCAGACCGGTGGCCCCAAAGCCTTAATTCGTGTTTCTGTCTGAGGAACGTGCCGCCAAAAAGCGGGCCAGATAGGGCGCGGTCTGGCTGCCAACGCTGCGGGCCAGCTCAGCGGGCGTGCCCACGGCCACCAGCTGCCCACCCCCGTCGCCTGCACCGGGGCCCAGATCGATCACCCAATCGCTACTGGCCACCACCTGAAGATCGTGTTCAATCACAATCACTGTATTTCCGGCGTCGACCAGGCCAGCCAATTGACCTGTCAGCCGGTCCACATCGGCCGGATGCAGGCCAGTGGTGGGTTCGTCCAGCACGTAGAGTGTGTTGCCCGGCCCGGCCCGCTGAAGCTCGGTGGCCAGTTTGATGCGCTGCGCCTCACCGCCCGAAAGCTCGGTGGCGGGTTGGCCCAGCCGCAGGTAACCCAGCCCCACCTCGCGCAGGACATCCAGCGAACGGAATACAGGCGCTTCCTGGGCAAAAAAATTCCAGGCCTCGTGAACAGTCATTCCCAGAACGTCAGCCACACTGTGCCCCCGGTACAGCACTTCCAGCGTTTCCTTGTTGTAACGCGTTCCGTGGCAGACTGGGCAAGGCGCGTAGACACTGGGCAAGAACAGCAACTCGACCATGACAAAACCCTCGCCTTGACAGTGTTCACAGCGTCCACCTTTGACATTGAAGGAGAACTGGCCCGCACCGTAGTGGCGCGACTGGGCCAGAGGTGTGGCCGCGAACAGTTTGCGAACATGGTCAAACAATCCGGTATACGTGGCCATATTGGACCTTGGGGTGCGGCCAATCGGTTTCTGATCGACTTGGATCAGGCGCCTGACTTGAGTGAGGTCGCCCCCAAGGTGGCCCCCAGAGGGCTGCTGGGATTTCGTCTCCAGCTCCTCTGCCTCTTCTGACGCCGTCACGTCCTGATGAAGATGGGCCGCCAGCAACTCCACCAACACGCCGCTGATCAGGCTGGATTTGCCTGACCCCGAGACTCCAGTGATGCTGCTGAGCACGCCCAGCGGGAAATTCACATCCAGACCGTGCAGGTTGTTTCGGGTGGC
>JAQBPF010000088.1 GCA_028287665.1 Deinococcus sp.
GCCGAGTGGCACGGGGTTTCGCCGGATGAAGTGGCGTTGTCGGTGGGGGCGTCCGACCTGCTGCACCGTCTGGTGCGGGCATTTGTTCTGCCCGGTGGTCGGGGGCGGGTGCTGAGTGTACATGCGCCTTTTGGTGAACTGGCCCGTGCCGCTGCCTTGCAGGGCAGTCCGGTGGATGTGGTCTGCGCGGTGCCCAACGCGCTGCCCCCAGAGACCGCACTGGTGTATGTGGGTCACCCCCACAATCCTACTGGACGCGTTCTGCCCGCCAGTGAGCTGCGGGTCCTGGCCGATCGGTGTGGGGCCTCCGGCGCTCTCCTGGTTGTGGACGAAGCCTACGCACCCTTTGTAGAGCTGCCTCCTCTAAGCCTGGCCCGCCCTCCCCGGCATGCCCGGCTGGTCCGGTTGCTGTCGCCCGGCAAGGCACACGGACTGGTGGGGGCGCGTCCGGCCTACGCTCTGGCCGCCCGCGATGTGGCGGTCCGGCTCGACAACCTGGCCCCGGCCTGGCATCTGCCTGCCAGTACGGCGGCGGTGCTGGCCGCCTTGCCCACAGCGCAGGAGTTTCTGACGCGGACGCTGCCTCAGGTCTCCCGTGACGCGGCGGCGCTGGCCCAGGCACTGGCAGGCTGCGGCGCGGTCGAACATCACGGCACACCGTATGTGCTGCTGGAAGTGGGCAACGCCGCCTCGACTGCCGCCGCCCTGCTTCTGCGGGGCATTCGGGTGCGCGACTGCGCCAGTTACGGCCTGCCCCAACACCTCCGGATCTCCACCCGCACGGCCAGCGAAAACGCGGCGCTGCTGCGGGAACTCAGGCGAGCGCCAGGTCAATCAGGGGGACGCTATGGGTAAGGCCATCATGGTCCAGGGCTGTACGAGCAGTGCCGGCAAGAGCTACCTGTCGGCGGCGCTCTGCCGGGCGCTCAGCAATGAAGGCTACCGGGTCGCGCCCTTCAAGGCCCAGAACATGAGCAACAATGCGGGCGTGACGCCTGCGGGCCTGGAGATGGGCCGTGCCCAATTGGTCCAGGCCCGTGCGGCCCGGGTGGTGCCTGACGTCCGCATGAATCCGGTGCTGCTGAAACCTGAGGGCGATACCCGCTCACAGGTGGTGCTGCTGGGCCGCGTTCATCCGGAATACACCGCGCTGGGCTGGCGGGAACGCAAACCCTACCTGTGGCCGCATGTTCAGACGGCCCTCCACAGTCTGTTGGACGATTACGACGTGGTGGTCATCGAGGGAGCAGGCAGCCCGGCTGAAGTCAATCTCCGGTCCAGCGACATCGTCAACATGCGGGTGGCGCGGGAGGCCCAGGCGGCGGTCCTGTTGGCCTGCGACATTGACCGGGGCGGTGCGTTTGCCCATCTGCTGGGCACCTGGCACTGTCTGACCTCCGAAGAACGTGGCCTGCTGCGCGGGTTTATTCTCAACCGGTTTCGGGGCGATCCCCGCCTGCTGTCGCCTGCCCCAGAGTGGTTGGAAGCCCAAACAGGGGTGCCGACCGTGGGGGTGGTGCCCCTGCTGACCCTGACTCTGCCGGAAGAAGATGGCCTGTGGCACGATCCACGCGCAGCTGCAACCGCTGACCCAGACAGGGGCTTCGTGGCCATCGCCCGTCTGCCCCGTATCTCCAATCTGGATGAATTTGCGTCCCTGGGACCGCTGGCCCGCTGGGTGACTGCGCCCCACGAACTGGCCGGGGCGCGGGCCGTTATCCTGCCCGGCAGCAAAAGCACCGCCGCCGATCTGAACTGGCTGCGGGCCACCGGGTTGGCCGGAGCCGTCACCCGCCTGGCCGCGTCGGGCGTACCGGTCCTGGGAATCTGCGGTGGGCTGCAAATGCTGGGGACCCAGTTGGCTGATCCTCACGGCATAGAGGGAGGGCAAGACGTCTCCGGACTCAGCCTGCTGGACCTGAAGACCAGTCTGGCCGCCGACAAGCTGACCCTGCAAACCAGCTGTACGGATGCCGAAACGGGTTTCGCTTTGCAGGGCTACGAAATCCACCACGGGCGCACCGCCGCGGGACCGGGCGTGCAGGAACTTGCGCCGGGTCTGCTGTGGCGACAGGGCAATGTACGCGGCACCTACCTGCACGGCCTGCTGGAAAATCCCGCTTACCTGGAGCGCTTTCTGGACTGGGCAGGGCTCACACCGCCCGCTGCCCTCGAGAGCCTGGACGCCCGCCTGGACGCTATTGCCATGCAGGTGCAGCGCGGCCTGAACTGGCCCCTGATACAGGACCTGGCGGGTGAAGCGGGACGCCAGTCGCGGAAGCGAGGACCTGCTTTTCTCTGAGTGCTTCTCCCTGGCTCTGCGGTCTCGGACAGGGGAGAGGCCCACGTTGTTTGGCCCCGGACCACAGCTCTGGGGAAACTCTGGTCTGGGGCCGCAGATTGTAAAGAGGCAAATGCTCTGCACCGCTGCCAACTTCACGTTCGCAGGGTCAGGTCGGCCAGGGTTGGCAGGCGCACCACTCCGCGCCAGTACGCTTCGATGGTGGCCATGATCCGGGCGTATTCGGCGTAGTTGCTGGGCTTGACCACATAGCCACTGGCCTGGGCATCGTAGGAGCGGTGGATATCGTCTGGGTCGTTGGAGGTCGAGAGGACCAGCACGGGAATACTCCGCAGGCCGTCCAGCCCCTTGGCCCGCCGCAAAAATTCGTGCCCATTCATCACGGGCATGTTGAGATCCAGCACGATCAGGTGAGGCAACGGGGCCGACGCATACCCATCGGCACGGGTCAGGAACTGTAAGGCTTCCTGGCCATTGATCACGTGATGAAACGCGACATCGGCCGATACTTCTTCCAGCATTTCTTGAAACATTAACGCGTCGGCCAACTCATCCTCAACGAGCAAGACCGTGAATGGGGCACGGGACATGGGCATACTGTAGGGTATATGCGCCCTTTTTCTCCCTTCATTTTCTTAAGATGATGGCCCGGTCTTCCCACCCGCCGCGCCGCTATTCGCTGGGTGCTTTTGATGCCCTGTTGACCCAGGTGGCGATTTTGGCCGCTGACGGAGAGATTCTGGAAGTGAATCAGGCCTGGACCACTTTTGCACAGGAATCTGGCGGCAGCGACAACGTGGGCAGCAATTACCTGAGCATCTGTGACGCTGCGCAGGGTCCAGAGCAAGCCGACGGTCAGGCAACCGCCGCCGGAATCCGGGCCGTGTTGGCAGGCCAGCAGCCGGTGTTCGAACTGGAATATCCATGTGACACGCCCGACCAACGGCGTTTTTTTGTCGTGCGGGTCACCCGGTTCGAGCAAAACGATCAGCGGTTGGCGATGGTGGCCCACGAGGACATCACCCGCCGCAAACTGGCAGAGCTGGAGGTTGCGGCACTCAACCGGACCCTGGAAGAACGGGTCAGCCAGCGCACGGCAGAACTCGAATTCAGTCAAGCTGCCCTGAGCCACCTGAATGCACGGCTGGAACAAAGTCAGAAAGCCCTGGAAGAAAAGAATCAGGCCCTGGAAGACAGCAACCGCGATCTGGCCCAGTTCGCTTTTGTGGCCTCGCATGACCTGCAGGAGCCGCTGCGGACGATTGGCGTGTATGCCGACGTGCTGCGTCACCGGTATCAGGGCACCCTGGACGCCCGTGCCGAGGGCTACCTGAACCACATCGGCGAGCAGGTCAGCCGGGCCCGCCACCTGGTGCGTGACGTGCTGGCTCTGGCGCGGGTCAGCGTGCAGCCGGAAGTGCAGCCGCTGGAACTGGAGCCGCTCTGGGCCGACATTACGGCAGAGTTGCCCTGGCCAGCAGGTGCCCAGTGGTTCTGCGGCGCGTTGCCCCCAGTGCTCGCCCATGAGGGTCAGCTGCGGCAACTGCTGACCAACCTGCTGAGCAACGCCATCCGGTTCCGCTCGCCCCTGCCCTTGGTGGTCCGCTTGCAGGCCCAGCTGGTGGGGGATCAGGTCCACTTTTCACTCCAGGACAACGGCATCGGTGTGGCCCCCGAACACACGGAGCAGGTGTTCATCATGTTTCAGCGCCTGCACAGCCGCAGCGAAACTGGGGGCAACGGCATCGGTCTGGCCCTCTGCAAAAAGATCGTGGAGCGCCACGGTGGGCGGATTTGGCTGGAGTCGAGTGGCAGGGGGGGAACGGCGGTTCACTTTACGTTGAAGGCCGCGCCGCCATAACCCGGAACCAGGCTGCGCCGGGCAGCCTCTGTCCAATTGGTTTCTCCCCACCCATCACTATGTCCCCGCCCATTGCTCGGCGGGGACATAGTGGGTCGAAGGAAGGACGCTA
>JAQBPF010000127.1 GCA_028287665.1 Deinococcus sp.
GGGGATCTGCATCAAGCATAGGCGCAGAATACGCGGCCAGGCGGGGCAACGGGCCGATGAACGGCAGGACATCAACAACTGCCGCCCCCATGAAGGAACGGTAGACCCGTGAACCGGAGGGAGTGGCTTGGGCTTCAGCCCTTGCTGAGCGCCTTCCAGAGGGTGCCTGTGCGGAAGGCGAGCATGGGGTTGAAAGCGTCGCTGCTGACGCCCTTGAGGGTATCGCGGTAGGCCAGAATACCGGGGTTGCTGGGCAGCAGCACGTAGTAGGCCTGATCGGCGGCGCGGCGGGCAATGTCGGCGTACAACTTGGTGCGGCGCTCCGTATCGGTGGTGCTGCGGGCTTCATTGATCCAGGCATCCAGCTGCGTGTCCTTAAAGTTCAGGCGGGGCTGGTAATAGCCGTCGCTGCTGTAGAAGGTGTGCACGTAGTTGTCGGGGTCGGCGTAATCGGGTGCCCAGCCGGTAATGATCATCAGTTCTTTGCCCGCGTTGCCGTCGCTCAGAATGTCGGACCACTGCTTGGCCACGATATTCATACGGAACTTGGGGTTCAGAGACTCGATATTTTGTTTCAGAAGTTCCATGCCCGTCTGAGCGCTCACGCTTCCGGCGCGGTAGGTGGCATTCAGCGTAAAGCCGTTCTTCCAGACCTCACCGTTCCAGGCTTTCTGGAAAGCGGCGCGGGCGGCATCCAGGTCGAACTTGGGCGCTTCCAGCGTCTTGTCGTAGCCGGGGAAGGTGTCGGGCAACAGGAAGTTGCGGGGTTCGCCCTTACCTGCCTGCACTTCCTTGATGTACTGCGGCACATTGAACGCGGCCACAAAGCCCCGGCGCACGTCTACGTCGCTAAAGAAGTTGGCGGGAATGCCCTGGCCGTCCAGTTTGCCGCTGCCAAGCTGGGCCGTGTCCTTCATGTTCTGGTTCATCGAGATACCGAACGCGCCAGTATCGGGCAGATTGTCCAGAATGGCGATGCCGGGTTTGTCTTTCAGCTGTTCCTCGATGATGGCGCGTCCACCGGTTTCCACCATGTCGGCGTCGCCCTTCTCAAAGGCCTGAAGCCGGGCAGCCTGCTCGGGCACCAGCTGAATAATCACGTTCTTGATCTGGGCCTTGTCGCCCCAGTAGCCATCGAACGCCGTGGCGCTCAGGGAGGTGGCGGTCTTTTCGTTCAGGCGGTAGGCACCCGTGCCGCTGGGGTCCTGCGACAGTGGGCTGCCCATCAGGTCTTTGCCCACGGCGGCCTTCCAGGTGGCCTCGGTGCCGTCCCATTCGCCCACTTCTTTGGCATGTGCGCTGTCGACGATGCCCTGTCCGGTGTAGGCCAGCTTGGCCAGGAAGGCAGGATCGGCTTTGGGCAGGGTAAAGATCAACGTTTCGCCGTCGCACTTCACGGCGCCCGTGATGCGCTGCCAGGTGATCGACTTGTCGTCCGTGGCATTTGCACCCGTGCCCAACAGGCTTTCCGACAGGAACCAGTTGCCGCTTTCGCCCGTGTTGGTCACCAGATTGCGGCGGAACGTGTATTCGGCGTCGGCGCACTTGAAGTCGTTTCCGGTATGAAATTTGACCCCTTCCCGCAGGGTAAATCGGTACTCGCGCCCGCCGTTGCCTTCTTTCCACTCGGTGGCCAGCAGCGGCGTCAGCTCGGTCAGGCTGTTGCCCTTGTAGGTCAGCAGCGTTTCGTAGAGGTTTTCGACGACCTGACCGCTGCCGGTGTCATAGCTGGTGCCTGGATCGAGGGTGGGAATATCGGCAGATTCCTGAATCACGAGCGTACTGGACGCGCCCGTATTGCCCTGCTTGTTGCAGGCGGCGAGGCTGAGGGCCAGGGTGGCAAGCGCCAAGGCGCTGAAGGTTTTTTGAGAGGGACGAGATAAGTTCATGGTTCTCCTTGATGTGCCTTCACCGACTCCAACCCGCAGGCTGGGTCGCAGATTTCGAGCAGCAGATTAGACAGCAGACATGAAAATGAAGGATGAGAAACCTAAATCTCTGGTGCCCGCTTCATCAGACAGAACAGAAGACACGCTCCAGAACGCCAGACTGAATGTAAAAAGACTCAAGAGAGCCCCTCAGAGAAGGTGTTGAGGGCGCTCATCTGAGCTGGACCGGGCCTTGATCTGGCTGCGGAAACCAAGCGGCTGCCGAATGCAAGGCGTCCCACATCAGCCTTGAGTGCCTTCATGTAAGATTCCCTGATGACATCCAGCCAAACCTCTGACTCTTATGTGTTGCGCGGCACGGCGGCAGGCGGCACGCTGCGTTTTGTGGGCATCGACGCCACCAAAATCGTAGAAGACGCCCGCCTGCGCCACGACCTCAGCAAAACCGCGACGGCGGCGCTGGGACGCACGCTGGCCGCCTCGGCGCTGCTGGCCGTGGTGCTGGGCAAAAAGGCCGACAGCCGCGTGACCCTGCGCCTGGAGGGCGGCGGCCCGGTGGGATGGATCGTGGCCGAGGGCAGCACCGATGGCAGCGTGCGCGGCTATGTGCGCCAGCCGGGGGCCGACCTGCCCCTGCGCGAAAGCGACGGCAAGCTGGATGTAAGCGGCATCGTGGGCACCGAGGGCGAACTGGCCGTGACCCGCCTGCTGGACAACGGCGAACCGTACACAGGCAGCGTGGACCTCGTGAGCGGTGAGATTGCCGAAGACGTGAGTATGTACCTGGGCGTGTCGGAGCAGATTCCAAACGCCGTGCTGCTGGGCGTGTACGAGGAAGGCGGACGGGTGGCCCACGCGGGCGGGCTGCTGGTGCAGGCCATGCCGGGTGTGACCGACGAAACCCTGGGCAAACTGGAAGCCAATATCCGGGCTATGGGCCAGATCACCGATAACCTGCGCCGGGGCAGCCTGATGGAAACCATGCACCGTGCCGCCGAAGGTCTGGAGTTGCTGCTGGCCGCCGAGGCGCAGTCGGCCCGCTTTCAGTGCCGCTGCTCGCGCGAGAAGGCCAGCGACAGCCTGAAATTCTTCAATGCCGAGGAGCGTCAGGAGATGATGGACGCGGGCGGGCAGGAAATCGTGTGCCACTGGTGCGGCGAGCATTATCAGATCAGCCCCGAAGAGATTGCCGCGCTGGGTGCGACTCCGGCGCGGGCCAAAGCCTGAAGCCACGTTTTAGGGGCCAGATTCCAGGGCAACAGCAAAGGTTCTAGGGCAACAGCAGTGCCGTCCTGACGCTTAGGGTTCAGAGCCCCAGGCGCCAGGGCGGCATCCTTGGTATAAGTCGGCCTTAGCCCACTTCCCACACCCCGTAGCCCACATGTCCCCAACGCGCCCCTACAATTCCCCCTATGAAGGCCCGTTTGATTGGAATTGCACTGGTATTGGCTGGACTTGGACTGGGCGCGACGCTGCTCAGAGATCAGGTGCCTGTGGGTGGTGCAAGTGCGCCTGCTGCGGCCACTGCACCCAATGAAGCCGCTGCCAAATTGCAGAACGAACTCAATACCATCGACATCGTGAAGCGGTTTGAGCCGGGGCTGGTGTACATCAGCACCGAGCAAGACATTGCCAGCAGCGATCCCTTTGGTTGGATGTTTGGCGGCGGTGGCGAAGAAACGCAGGTGCAGCAGGGTGTCGGCAGCGGCTTTTTTGTGAATGCTCAGGGCGATATTCTGACCAATTATCATGTGGTGGCGGGTGAGGCGGGCGCAGGAGCCGCCGACAGAATCCGGATTCGGGTCATGGGCCGCACGGATACGGTCACCGCCAGAGTGATCGGACTGGCCCCGCAATACGATCTGGCCCTGATTCGCCCGGAAGGGTTGGAGGCGGGCCTGATCAAACCGATTCCGCTGGGCAACTCTGACAGCCTGCAGGTGGGCCAGAAAGCCGTGGCGATGGGCGCACCGTTTGGCCTGGATTTCAGTGTGACGGAAGGCATCGTCAGCAGCACCTCACGCCAGATTCCGATCGGGTTTTCGGCGAGTGGCAGCGGCGAGGGCATCACTCAAAAGGCCATTCAGACCGACGCAGCCATCAATCCGGGCAACAGCGGCGGGCCTCTGCTGGACAGCACCGGACGCGTGATCGGCATCAATACACAGATCTACTCGCCCAGCGGAGCCAGCGGCGCGTCGCAGAGTGCGGGTGTGGGCTTTGCCATTCCCATCAACGCAGCCAAAAACCTGTTGCCCCGCTTGCAGGCGGCAGGCGGCGGCGTGGTGTTGGCCCCCAAACTGACCGGACTCACGCCCGGATTGGTGGTGCAGCAGCGCACGGCGGGCGGCGCACGCAACGTGGCGGTGGGCCTCAGCATGATCTCCAGCGAGGGCAAGAGCACGCTGAATCTGCCCGAATCGGGGTTGGTGGTCGGTGCGGTTGCGCCCGGAACGCCCGCCGCACGGGCCGGACTGCGCGGCGGCACCGAGACCCAGGCCTTCCGGGGAGGGGCCATTCAGCTGGGCGGAGACGTGATTGTGGAGGCCGACGGGCTGCCGGTAGACGCTCTGGAAGACCTGCAAGCCGCCTTGATCGACAAGAAAGAGGGCGACACAGTAACGCTGAAGGTGGTGAATGCGGGCAAGACCCGTGAGGTGAACGTGACGTTGGACGCCGCCGCTTTTCAGTGAATGACACGGCAGTGAGCAGGGGCTTGGAAGAAGAAGCAAACACCGTCTGGGACAGCCTGCCTGCACCTGACCGCGAGTGGCTGAACGAACTGGCCAACCTGGCCCCAACGGGTGCACGGGTGGCGTTGGTGGGCGGCGCAGTGCGGGACGGCTTGCTGGGCATTCCCTCCAGCGCCTCGCCTGATCTGGATCTGGCCATCGAGGGCGCAGACCTTCAGGCTCTGGCGACCGCAACAGGCTTGCCCTTTACCTTTCACCCGGCCTTTGGCAACGCCACAGTGACGCTG
>JAQBPF010000129.1 GCA_028287665.1 Deinococcus sp.
TCGCCCACATAGCTGGAAATCATTTTGCGAATCTGGCGGGTGGCCAGCAGGAGGCCCAGTCCGAAGCAGTCCACGCCCGCATTGTTGCTCACGGCGGTCAGCCCGCGCACGCCGCTGTCGCGTAGGGCGGCAATCAGGGCTTCCGGAATGCCGCACAGGCCGAAGCCGCCCACCGCCACCGTCTGTCCATCGGCCACCAGGTCGTTCAGCGCCGCTTCAGCACTTGCATACAACTTGTTCATATGGTGGCAGCATACCCAATTTGGGCGGGAGGCCAAACGGGCGTTAGGTGGGCGGGGTTCCGTTGGAGCAGGGCACAAAGTTGCCCAGACTCAAGACAGGCAGCAGACCCCACCCGTCCTATACTCGCGCTACATGACCCTCTCTTCACTCCCCGCGCCTGCCGCGCCCACCATATCGCCGTGGACCCTCTCGGCGTTCTGGTTCGGCACGGCGTTTCACTGGTTGCTGCTGCTTATTATTCTGATTCCGGCGAATGTCGTGGGCTTCGTGGGCGAGGCCAATAAAGGCACGTATTTAGGCGCTCTGACCGCAATAGGCGCGATTATGGCGCTGATTTTGCCCCCGCTGGTGGGCGCACACTCCGACCGCACAGGTAAGCGGCTGCCCTATATCCGGCTGGGATTGGCGGTGAATCTGGCGGGCCTCGGGGTGATGGCCCTCGCCGCCTCGTTGCTGACGGGCACAAATGGATTTCTGGTGTACGTGCTGGGCTTTTTGCTGGTGCAGTTTGGTAACAATTACGCCACTGCGCCTTACAGCGCCCTGATTCCTCAACTCGTGCCGCCCGCCCTGCGTGGGCGCTACAGCGGCGTCATGGGCATGCTTCAGGCGGTGGGCCAATTGCTGGGCGCGGTGGTGGCATTTGCGGTGGGCACGCTGAATCTGCCGGTGTTCGTCTCATTTGCCATTATCGCGGTGGTGCTGCTCGTTCCGGCCCTGATCACCATGCGCGGCGTGCCCGAAACCACCGCGCCCACAGCGCAGGAAGTCAGCGGCCCCACCCTGTCCCTGAAACAACTCTTCGCCTATCAGCCGTTCCTGTGGGTCTTCATTACGCGGGTGCTGTTTGCTCTGGGCCAGTACAGCGTGCAGCCCTTCTTGCAGTATTACAGCGTGGATGTGCTGAACCAGAAAGACGGCGTAACGGCCAGTTCTCTGCTAGCGGCCTGCATCATCGTGGCCTCCATCCTGAGTGCTTTTCTGGGTGGGCGAATCAGTGACCGGGTGGGCCGAAAACCCGTGATCTATGTGGCCGGAACCACGATGGCTATTGCGGCCATTTTGCTGCTGATCGCCCCTGGATTCGGCACGGCCCTTGCTCTGGCAGTCGTGTTCGGCCTGGGCTTCGGCGCCTTTACCAGCGTGGACTGGGCCCTAGGCAGCGACGCCATGCCCAGCGCCAAATCCTATGCCCGTGACATGGGCATCTGGCACGTGGCGTTCGTGGGGCCGCAGTTTATCGGCGCTCCGCAGGGGGCACTCCTGGACTGGGGCAACCGCCAGGGCGACAATTTCGGCTATACGCTGGTCTTCGGCATCGCCGCCGCCTTCTTCATGCTGGGCGTCATATTGGTTCGCAACGTGCCCGATACGGCGCATACGCAGCCCGCCAAAGCCTGATCTGTCTGGCGCTCACGCAACCTGTCCATTTTCTTGAGACAGCGTTGAGAAGGTATTGAGACGGTACGTCAGCCGCCAAAGTCTTGCGGAGGCGGCGTGCCAAGCTCGGCCTATGAGCGACCAAGATCAGAACTCCACCGAAACTACGCCTGAACAGAGCATCAAAGCTGTGGCCGCCATCATCAAAGACGTGAAGTTCGCCATGCTGACCACCGTGACCTCGGAAGGCCGCCTGCACTCGCGCCCGATGACCACGCAGGAGCAGGAATTTGACGGTGACCTCTGGTTTCTGGGCAATAAAGACGCCGAATCCACCGACGATATGCGCCACCGCCCCGAAGTGAACCTGAGCTTTTCTAACCCCGAAAAGGGCAACTATGTGAGCCTGACGGGCACGGCGGAACTGGTGGAAGACCGCGCCAAGCTGGACGAACTCTGGAACGACTTTTACAAGACGTACTTTGAGGGCGGCAAGGAAGACCCGAACATCCAATTGATTAAAATCCATGCCCACGGCGCGGAGTACTGGGAGAGCGACGGCAGGCTCCGCAGCTTTATTCAGATGGCCAAGGGCGCGATTACGGGCAAGCAGCAGAACATGGGCAAGAATGACACGGTCAATCTGTAAAAACTGACGACCGAGCACAGCGGGTGGCCGAGGCTGCCCGCTTTTGCTGGTCTGAACTTGAGTGGCCGTGTGCTGTGGCATGGGTAGAGCGTCAATTCTCCCGCTTCGCCTGGGTTCAGAGGGAACGAGGATAACCATGTCCACCACAACAGACAGCCAATCGGGACACTCTGAAATCAGGCCGGGTATGCTCTGGCCTGTGAATCCGCGACAATTCAGCGCCAAGTTCTGCGCCTCTTTCGGGTCTGCCGCCCGCCCATGACGGCTCCTTCTGTGGCCCGGCAACGGCGGGCACTGCTGGGCGTGCTGCTGACCGTGGTGATGTGGGGCGCGAACGTGGTGCTGCTCAAGGCCTTGTTGGGCGGTACCACTGCCGAGACCATCAACGTCGGGCGCTTCCTGATCGCGGGAAGTGTGCTGGTGGCCCTGAGTGTGCGGGCGCACGGCTGGCCCCGCTGGGACGCCCGAACCTGGCTGGCCGTGGCCGCGGTGGGCGTTGTGGGCAACACCTTATTTCAGGCTTTTTTCCTGACTGCCATTCGGGCCAACCCAGCGGGCGTGGGCGGCCTGGTGACGGGGATTGTGCCGGTGCTGGTGCTGCCGCTTGGGCTGCTGCTGGGGCAAAAAGTCAGCGGGCGGCAGGCAGCAGGCGTGGCCGTGGCTTTTGCCGGACTGCTGGGATTGTTGGCCGTAACGCTGCAACCGGGAGCACATGTCACCCTGGGGGGGCTGGGGTGGGTGCTGGCGGCGGCGGGCGCGTGGGCCAGTTACACCCTGTTTAACCGCCCCCTGACGGCACAGTTGGGGGCGCTCCCATTCGTGGCCTTCAGCCTGATGCTGGGCTGCCTGCCCTATCTGCTGTGGGCAGTGCCGCACCTGCATGACCTGAACCAACTTGCGCCCCTGACCGCTTTGGGCATCGTGGTCAGTGCGCTGGGGGCCAACGTGCTGGCGTATCTGGCCTGGGCCAACGGAGCCAATGTGCTGGGGGCAGCCAAAACTGCCGTCTGGAACAGCCTCGCGCCTGCGGTGGCTCTGCTGCTCAGCGCCGCCGTCCTGCACGAACGTCTGGCCGGAGCGGTCTGGATTGCCGCTGGCGTGATCCTGCTGGGCGCGGCGCTTGCCAACTGGCCGGAACAGAAGATCAGGGCCCAGGAAGCTGTGGTCTCTTCCCCGCCCTGAACGCCTAGTTGTCCAGCCCCTCAGGACACGGCTGCTCAGTCCAACTGCATATCGATCACCGGAGGCTTGGCCGCCGTCTCTGGTTCGGGCTGTGCAGGAGCGGCATCGGGCACTGGTTGAGGAGGGCGCATCCGGGGCGTAAAGGTGTTCTCCTGTGCTGTGATCTTGGCCTGAACAATAGGCGTGGCTGGGCTGACCGACTGACTTCCGGGCACGCTGACCCAACCCGCGCTGCCGGGTTGAGGGGCGGCGGCCTGGGTGGAACGTGGGGCGGTGGGTGTGGGCGGCAAGGTGCTCGTTTGCGCTATGCGGGCCGCGTTCTGGCTGGCTGCCGTTTGGGCCGCCCGCCGAGCCGCCAACATGATGGAATCCACTTCAGAGGCCGTTAGAATGCCCTTGGACTGCAGGGTGCCGAGAATGGCCAGCGCGAGTTTCCGGGCGTACTCGCCGTCGTTGGGAGGGGGGGAAGCGCCGAGAGTCATAAGTGCGGCTACCCTACCGCATTCCCGGCCCGGTTTGATGCGGTCTTCCGGCCATCTTCGCGGCGGACTCGCCCCCGGATGCGGCGGGATTTGCATCAGGAAGCACGGTGTTTTGAGTCAAACGCGAGAGAATAGACCCAGTGCAAATGGACCCAGTGCAAGAAGAGCAACTGAGTTGGAGAAGGAAAAGCTGGGGGAACTGTGCCCCTGACCGGGTAACAGACCCACAGATGATGCAGTGGGAGAAGTGGTGGCCGCGTGGTGTTTGGGGGCTTGGGTGGTATTCTGGAACAGTCTGACAAGGTGGCGTGAACCCATCACCCACACCAAAACGCATCGTCTCAGGCATCACTAGAAGGCGACTGTTCAGCCTGAGCGGTGTGGTAAGCGGAAACTGTTGAGGAGGACTGAGGAATGTACCGAGGAAGAGAGGGGCAGTGGGCGTTCCTGCTCCACCGTCTGTCCGGGCTGGCGATTCTGGCGTATCTGTTGCTGCACGTATTCAGCATCGGATCATTCATTTTCGGCGAGCGTTTTTATATGGCCATCCACAACACGTATGACCTGTGGCCGTTCCGTATCGGTCTGGTGTTCATTACGGCGGGCGTGGTCTATCACGCGTTCAATGGACTGCGCATCATTGTCATGGACTTTACGGGCGCGGGCGTGGCCTATCAGCGGCAGATGTGGTACGCCGTGATGGCCATCAGTGTTCTGAGCGCCCTGTACGCGGCTTACCGCCTGTACCCCAGACTGATCGGAGGCTTTTAATGATTCGTGCTCGCACCTTTACCGATGCGCGGCAGCAGTCGCACTCCAACGCCGAACTGAACTGGTGGATTTTCATGAGAATCAGTGGCCTGATCCTGGTCTTCCTGATTCTGGGCCACATCTACATGACCTTTATTCAGGTCAGTGAAGCCGACGCCACCTTCGATGCCGTGGTCAGCAAGCTCAGCAATCCGGCCTGGAAATTCTATGACTGGCTGATTCTGGCCCTGGCCCTGATGCACGGAGCCAACGGTGCGCGTTATTCCATCGAAGATTACGTGCGCTCGCGTCCCAACCGGGCGTGGGTGAAGGGCATCTTCTATACGGTGATCGCTCTGATCTTCGCGTTCGGCACGATTGGCCTGTTTGCTATCTGAACGGCCCATCTCAGCCGAAACCCTTCTAATCCGAACAAAGGAAACCAACTATGCATCATCGTTATGACGTTCTGGTGGTGGGAGCAGGCGGCGCAGGGCTGATGGCTGCCCTCTACGCCGCCAAAGGCAATGTCAGCGTGGCGTGTATCTCCAAGCTGTACCCGACCCGTTCCCATACGGGCGCGGCGCAGGGCGGAGTGGGCGCGGCGCTGGGCAACGTGCAGGAAGACCACTGGGAATGGCACATGTTCGACACGATCAAGGGGGGCGACTACCTGACCGATCAGGACGCCGCCGAGATCTTCTCCAAAGACGTGATCGAAGCCGTGTACGAGCTGGAACACATGGGCCTGCCCTTCTCGCGCACCGAGGAAGGCAAGATCGCCCAGCGCAAATTCGGGGGCCACACCCGCGAATTTGGTAAGGCCGCCGTGGAGCGTTCCTGCTACGCCAAAGACCGCACCGGCCACATGATTCTGCAGACCCTGTACCAACAGAATGTAAAAGCCGGAACCACCTTCTACAACGAGTTCCACGTCACCGACCTGATCATCGAAGACGGGCGTTGCCGGGGCGTCGTGGCCTACGACCTGTCGACGGGCGAGATCCACACCTACCACGCCAAAGCCGTGATTCTGGCGGCGGGCGGCTACGGACGAATCTTCAAGATCACCTCCAACGCGTTGACCCTCACGGGCGACCTGATGAGCATCTACTACCGCAAGGGCCTGCCCCTGGAGGACATGGAGTTCTATCAGTTCCACCCCACGGGTCTGTCCAAGCTGGGCATCCTGGTCACGGAAGGCATTCGCGGCGAGGGCGGGATTCTACGCAACAGCACGGGCGAACGCTTCATGGAACGCTACGCGCCGACCATCAAAGATTTGGCCCCCCGCGACATCGTGAGCCGTTCGATCATCACCGAAATTCGCGAGGGCCGGGGCGTGGGCCGCGACGGCGACGCCATCAACCTTGACCTGACGCACCTGCCGCGCGAAACCATCGAGCAGAAGCTGGCCGAGATTACCGATCTGGCCCGCACGTACCTGGGCCTCGACCCGATCAAGGATCTGGTGCCGATTCAGCCCACGGCCCACTACGCGATGGGCGGCATTCCCACCGACGTGAACGGCCTGTGCCTGAGCGATGGGCACGGCGGCAGCATCGAGGGTCTGTATGCGGCGGGCGAGCAGGCCTGCGTGTCTCTGCACGGCGCAAACCGTCTGGGCACCAACAGCCTCGGAGACCTGATCGTGTTCGGACGCCGCGCCGGGATTTATGCCGCGCAGTACGCCCGTCAGGTGGATTACGGCACCATGCCCGAAAACCCCGAAGCCGAAAGCAAGGACATGCTGAACCGCATGAAAAATGCCAGCGGCACCGATAACGCCGCCCTGATCCGCAAGGAACTGCAAGAAACCATGATGAACAACGTGGGCATCTTCAGAAACGGCCCGGATATGGAAAAACAAGTGGACATCGTGAAGGAACTCAAGGCCCGCTATAAGAACGTGAGCGTGTCTGACCCCAGCCAGCGTTATAACAGCGAACTGATGGAAGCGATGGAACTTGGCTTTATGCTGGACTGCGCCGAAGCCATGACCGCCAGCGCCCTGAACCGCACCGAATCGCGCGGCGCACATGACCGCGAAGATTACGGCGAACGGGACGACGCCAACTGGCTGAAGCACACCATGGCCTACAAAGACCTGAACAACGACAACAACGTGCTGATCGGTTACAAAGACGTGAGCCTGAAAGGGTACACCCGCGCCTTTGAACCCAAGCCCCGAGTGTACTAATTGGGAACGTGGGAGATGGACCGTAGAACGTGCTAGAAACACCGACCACGATCCACACTCCACGAGACACGTTCCAAAAGGACTGACATGACCCAAGCACAAATCACTCCCAGCACTCCCGCGACCGCTGCGGCAATGATGACCCTCAAGGTCAAGGTGCTGCGGTTTGACCCCGAAAAAGACAAGAAGGCCCACTGGGTGACCTATGAAGTGGAGGCCCAGGCTGGAGACCGCGTGCTGGACGTCATCAACCACGTCAAGTGGTACATGGATCCCAGCCTGACCTTCCGGCGCTCCTGTGCCCACGGCAT
>JAQBPF010000188.1 GCA_028287665.1 Deinococcus sp.
CATACCGCTCTTGTGCAGTTGGCTGAACGACTTGGCATCAATGTCCGTCCGGATACCATTCGCCGTGCACTCCAAACACCCCATCAGCAATTGATGGATTGTGGCTTTCTGGCTGACGTGAGTTACATAGGACGCGGCAAGGATCAGGACATCCAGTATGTTTTTGCCCAGACCATGCAGCCTCCTGCACGCCCAGAAGCAGTCGCAGCACTGACCAGCCGCCGAATCACGCAGGGGGCAGCGCTGAAATATGCGGCAGAGTATGGCCTGGAAGCCGTGATGGTGGCGGTGAAACGCTACGACGCTCTCTTGGCGGCAGGCTATCAGGCCAAAAGTCTGAGCGGTCTGTTGGTCGATATTTTGCGGAATCCACTGAAATACCAACTCACGGAAGACGCTTCACCAACGCCTCAGCCCCTGCCAAACCGAGTGAAGGTTGCGTCTGAACCAGAGAAGGAAGAGGAACGTTCCATTCACACGGCAGCTTTCATATTGAAGAAAGTGACCTTGCCAGACACTCTCAAGGACACGGTGACGGAACTCTATTTGCAGGGCCTCGTGACAGCGACGGAGTTGGCCAGTCTCAAGCACGAGGCCGAACCCGTCAAAACGGTCTTGTTGTGGGGTGCGCGGGTTGCTGGAGTGCAGGACGACACTGCACAGGACTAATTGGCCTCAGGACTGAATTTCACGCTCGGCCTATGCTGGTCAGCATGACCGCAGTTGTGTCCCCCGATCTTGCTCCCCACCGTTGGTCGGCGCTGGTGTGGCTGGCCTGTGCGGTGTTCCTGGCGATGTCGCCGTGGTTCTCGGCGGCCGCGGTCCTTCCACATTTCCGCGCCGTCTGGATGCTGACAGACAGTGCGGCAGCTTGGCTGACCCTGGCTGTACAGCTGGGCTTTGTGCTGGAAGCAGTCCTGAGTGCGTCGCTGAATCTTGCCGACCGTGTGATGCCCCGGCGGCTCATCTTGATCGGAGCGCTGCTGGCGGCCGCAGCCTATTTAGGCCTGCTGATAGCAGACAGCGCCTTCACTGCCATGATTCTTCGGGCACTTACCGGAGAAGCTTTGGCCTGGGTTTATCCTCCTGCCCTCAAGGCCATGTCGGCGTGGTTCCGCACGGGGCGCGGCGTGGCGCTGGGCGTAATGGTCGGAGCCCTCACGCTCGGTTCTGCCCTGCCGCATCTGGTGAATGGACTGGGCGGCGCCAATTGGCGGGTGGTGATCGTCACCACCAGTCTGTTGGCCGCCGTAGGAGGACTCATTGCTGCCAGCGTGAGGGACGGCCCCTATCAGGTTCCAGCTGCCGCCTTCCGGCCCGCGCAGGCCTGGCGTCTGCTGACCGACGGAAAGATGGTCCATGTCACCCTGGGCTATCTGGGCCACATGTGGGAGCTGTATGCCCTCTGGGCCTGGTTCAGTGTGTTTTTCGCACAGGTCTTGTCGGGTCGCGGCCTGCCTGAGCCTGCGCGGGGCGCCGCATTCGCAACATTCGCGGTGATCGGTGTGGGAGCTCTCGGCTGCTATGTGGGTGGCGTGCTGGGAGACCGTTGGGGGCGGGCACGCTTGACGGTCTTGGCGATGGGGGTGTCAGGCGGATGCGCGCTGATTCTCGCTGGACTGCTCTGGATCGGCGCAAGTCCGTTCGTGGTGTTGGCGGTCAGCCTGGTCTGGGGCTTCTGGATCATTGCCGACTCGGCCCAATTCTCAACCCTGGCCAGCGAACTCACCGACCCTGCTTATGTGGGGACCGCTTTGACCGCGCAACTGGCGTTGGGCTTTAGCCTGACTGCCGGAAGCATCGCGCTGGTCCCTGTCCTGGTAACTGCCTGGGGTTGGTCTGGAGCCTTCACAGTATTGGCCCTGGGGCCGTTTGTAGGGGCCGTGGCGATGCGTCCACTGATCCGCATGAACAGGAAGACCAACAACAGCAGCAGACGGCTTTAAAGGGCTTACAGAAGCTCAGGCCAAGATCTGTTCCATCTGGCAGAACCTGAGGTCATTCATCGTGCAGGCGGTACTGAACAGCCACCTGCCCCTGCAAGGCCCGCGTGTAGGCACAGATAGCGGCCCCCCGGTCCACAAGATGCTGCGCCTGCTCCCGCGTCAACCCCGGCAACGTGATGTCGAACGCCACCTGGAGGTCGTGGGCGTCACCATTGCTCTGCAAGCCCACGGTGGCCCGTACCTGCATCACTCCAAATTCTTCGTAGGATTCGGCACGGGCCACAGCGCCCATCGCACTTTCGAACGAGGCGGCCAAGGCCCCGGCAAACAACTGCTCTGGCGTGGTTCCGACTCCGCCTTTGCCGCCCATTGCTTGAGGCACACTCAGCCGGACCTGCAGCTGTTGATCGTCACTGTCGACGTGTCCAGCCCGACCACCATGAGCGGAGGCTGTGGTTTCATAGACCAACGAGGATGAAGTCATGGGTCACAACTTGGCCCCTAGTTGCGCCCATGACGGTAGGATCGGTCACCGAAATCCCGACAGCTCAAGTTCCGCTTAATAGAGCGACAAGAGCGAATGAACCCATACCGACAAAGTCCGTCGAATGGTTGAGCACAAGCTTGAAGGTTCGTTCGGCCT
>JAQBPF010000199.1 GCA_028287665.1 Deinococcus sp.
GGTCTTCTGATTCTCGACAGCCGTATTCAGCTGATGCATCCGCAGGCCGGGGAGGAAGCGTACCGGGCCGGGCATGTGCCGGGAGCGGTCAATGCCCAACTGGAACGCGACCTGAGCGGCCCGAAGCAGCCGGACGGTGCGGGTGGGCGTCATCCGCTGCCCGACGCGCAGGCGCTCGCTGCGTGGCTGGGGAGCGTGGGCATCGGCAATGGCAGCACCGTGCTGGCCTACGACGACCCCAGCGGCGGGCACGGTTTTTACGCGGCGCGGGCGTGGTGGCTGCTGCGCTGGCTGGGGCACGCCGAGGTGTACGTGCTGGACGGTGGCTGGCCTGCTTATCTGGCGGCGGGTGGAGAGGTTACCACCGACGAGGCTCCGGTCACGCCCACCACCTTCACGCCTCAGGTGCGCCCCGAACTGGTGGCCACCGCTCAGGATGTGCAGTCCCGCGACGCCGCCACGCTGCTGATCGATTCCCGCGCTCCGGCCCGCTACCGGGGCGAAACCGAACCGATAGACAAGAAAGCCGGGCACATCCCCGGAGCCGTGAACCGCGACTGGACGGGCGCACTGACCCCGGCGGGCACGTTCCGGAGCGGGCCAGAGCAGGCCGAGCGCCTGAACGCCGCTGATGCGCCCACCATCACCTACTGCGGCAGCGGCGTAAGTGCCACGCCCAATCTGCTGGCCCGCGAACTGGCCGGAATCCCGCTGGGCGCAGGCAACCGCCTGTATGCCGGATCGTGGAGCGACTGGATCAGCGATGATGGGCGGGAGATTGCGGAGGGGGAGTAGGGGATCATGGATCGTGGTGATGTGAAATTAATCTTCAGGTTTGCTGCCAAACTTCAAAATCAAAAAGCCTGATTTGTTTGTCCATCCGCGCTTTTTCCACGTTCTACGATCCACTCACCACTTCCCGTTCCCCATCCTGAAACTCCAGCGTAAGGCGTTCGCTGGGGCCGATCTGGGCGGCGCGGGTGATGGGCTGGCCTGCCGCGTCGCGTACCAGCGCATACCCGCGTTGCAGCGTGCGGGCGGGCGTGAGGCCCAAGGCTTGGCGCATCAGGGCGTCCGTATGGGCGTGGGCGGCGTCAGCTTGGCGCAGGGCGGCGGTGCGGGTGCGGTCTAGCGCCCATTCTGCGGCGGCGGCGGCGTCTATCAGAATGTCGCGGGCATGGGCGCGAATCGTGCGGGCGTCTTCTTGCGCCTGTGCAGCAGCGGCGGCCACCACGCCCACGATCAGGGCGGCGGCTTTGCTGGGGGTGTCTGTGCGGGTGTGGGCCACCTCGTCGGGCAGGGTGTCGTCGCGGGCGTGGCCCAGACCCGTAATCACGGGGGCCGGAAAAGTCGCCAGCGCTCGGGTGACGTCCAGATCGTTCAGCCACGCCAGATCGGTCACGGCCCCGCCGCCCCGGATGACCACCAACGCGTCTAGCGGGGCCTCTGCGTGGGCGGCCCGCGCTGCGGCAATGGCCCGCGTCAGGCTGCCCGAGGCGTCCCGGCCCTGAAACGTGGCTTCCAGATAGATGAACTCCACGACGCCAGCGGCTTCCAGACGGTCTGTCTCGCGCTGGAAATCGCCCAGACCCGCCGCACCCTCCGGGCTGATGACGGCCACGCGGCCAAAGTCGGTGGGCGCGGACAGCAGGCGGTTCAGGCCGTACACACCTTCGCGGACCAGCTGTTCTCGCAGGGCATCCAGCCGCACCGCCGCGTCGCCCAGCGTAAATTCGGGCGAGACGTCCAGCACATTCAGCGAGAAGCCGTACTGCGGGTGAAATTCGGCGGTGCAGAACAGCAGCACTTTCAGGCCCGCCGTAAACGTTCCCCCCGTGGCGCGGCGGAATTTCCCTTCCAGCGCAAAGCGTTCGCGTGCCCACACGGTGGCGCGGCACTTGGCAATCTCTCCTTCCTCGCCCAGTTGCACCAGATCCATGTACAGGTGGCGGCGGTCGGTAAGGCTGGCAATTTCGGCCCGCACCCAGATGGCTCCCGGCACGCCCCGCGCGATGACCTGACCCACGTAGGTCAGCACGTCGGCCAGATCCAGAAACTGTTCGGGCGGACGGGCGGCTTCGGCTTTGGTGCGGCGTTTTTTTCCGGTCATGATCTGTGCCTGTCCATTACAGTTTTCCCCCCACTACCCGGCCCGCCACCGCCGCCAGCACGCCCAGCAGCACGCTGCCCACCGCATAGGCCAGAGCTGGCCCACCTGCTCCACGTTGCAGCAGGCCGTCTATATCCACGCTAAAAGTGCTGAAGGTGGTAAACGCGCCCAGCACGCCTGTTCCAAAGGCCAGCCTCGCCGCTTCCGGCCACACGCCGCGCCCGACGAGGGCCACCGTGAGGCCCAGCAGAAATGACCCCACCACATTGATGACCAGAACGCCCACCGGAAAGCCAGCGCGGGCTGCCAACGGCGCGAAGGCCAGCGCCACGCCGTAGCGGGCCACCGCGCCCACCGCGCCGCCAAGGGCCACCCAGGCCAATGCATTCATCGTGGGGCTGTGTCCATTGGGGTACAGGGTAAAGGATGGACGTGGGCAGTGGAACAGGCCGCAGCCCAGCACCAGTCGCCTGCTTCTCCAATGGGCAATGGTGCGAACTGTTCACGGCAGCGGCGCTCTGGCCGCACTACCCTGACGCCATGATTCAAGCCAAGCGGCTGGACGGCAGCCCTTTCGAGTGGAGTGGAGAACACGAAGGCCTGTGGCTGGACGTGCAGGACGTGACGCCGGATGAGTTGGCCCTGCTGCGGGCCGCCTTCCCCATCAACAAACTGGCGCTGGAAGATACGCTGGAAAAAGGCCACTGGAGCCGCGCCGAGCAGTACCCCGAACACACCTTTATCACTATTCGCAGCCTCGCCAAGCCTCAGAACCCCGACGATTTCACTGAGCGCCTGAGCATTTTTATGTATCCGCAGGCCATCCTGACACTGAGCACCACTGGCACACAGGCCCTGAGTGCCGTGTGGGACATGATTGGCCGCGAGCACATCAACACGCCGCAGGAAATCATGTATGAGCTGCTTGACCATACTGCCGACACCTTTTTTACGCTGGCCGACTCGCTGGAACTGCGGGTGGAGGCGCTGGAAGAACGGGTCTTCAAGCACCAGCGGCAAAACCCGGTGTCGGATGTGTTTGACCTCAAACACCTGATCAGCCACGCCCGCCGCCTTGCCACCGATGCCCGCGAAGCCGCCGCGCTGCTGGGCCGCCACGCCAACGGCAGCGCCGCCGATCTGGTGCGTTACCGCGACGCCCAGGACAGCTTTACCCGCGCCAGTAATCACCTGGACGGCCTGCGCGACTACCTGACGGGCCTGCTTGACCTGCACCTGAACCTGCAGAGCCAGCGCATGAACGAGGTCATGAGAACTCTGACTGCTGTGAGCGTGATTTTCCTGCCCCTCACCTTCCTGGCGGGCGTCTGGGGCATGAATTTTCAGCACATGCCCGAGCTGCCGTGGAAATATGGTTACGCGATGGCGTGGGCCAGTTTCGCGCTGATCGGGGGACTGCTGGCCTATTACTTCAAGCGTCGAGGGTGGTGGTGAAAAGCTGTGAGTGGATCGTGGAGATGTGAAATGAATCTTTAAGGCTGTTGCCAAACTTCAAAACTGAAAAGCCTAAGCTAGTTGCCCACCTGCGCTTTTCCCACGTTCCACGATCTACCCTCTACGTTCCAACATCACTCCAGCGCCCCAACCCCCGTCAGATGCCGTCCCACGATCAGCGTATGAATGTCGTGCGTGCCCTCATAGGTATCCACGGTTTCGAGGTTCAGCATGTGGCGAATGACCGGGTACTCGGTGGTGATGCCGTTGCCGCCCAGCAGTTCGCGGGCGAGGCGAGCGCCGTTCAGGGCTACCCGGACATTGTTCCGCTTCGCCATGCTGACCTGGGCAAAGTTCATGCGGCCCGCGTCTTTCAGTTGGCCCAGGC
>JAQBPF010000210.1 GCA_028287665.1 Deinococcus sp.
CAGAGCAAACAGGGCCGGATGGGAGGCGGGCGTGTAGAGCGGCTCGTCCTTTTCGTGGAACACACTCCGGATCACGTCCAGGGCCTCGGCGTTGGCGGTGGTCAGCAGCGGACGGCCGGGGCGGGCGGCCTGCGCCTTATCGCGGGCAATCTGGGCCACGGTTGCGCCCAGCACACCTACGTGATCAAGCGCCACGTTGGTCAGCGCCACCGCCGACACGTTGCCGAGTGCCTGAGTGGCGTCACTCACGCCGCCCACGCCCGCTTCCATCACCGCCACACGCACGCCCTGTTCGGCAAACACGGTGCAGGCCAGCAGCAGCGACAGATCGAAGAACGCGCCCTCCCAGCCCGTCTGCTGCGCCTGCCGAATAAAGGCCGCCACCCGTGCCGGAGGCACGTCCTGTCCATCGGCACGGATGCGTTCTTCGAAGTGGATCAGATGGGGGCTGGTAAACCGCCCGGCCTGGACTCCTGCCGCGATCAGTCCGGCTTCCAGCATGGCGCAGGTGCTGCCCTTGCCATTGGTGCCCACCACGCGAACCGAAGTAAACGTGGCGTCGGGCGAGCCCTGCGCGTCCAACAAGGCCCTCGCCACTTCCGGTCCTCTGGCCCGCCCATTGCGGGTGCGGGCAAAGAACCAGTCGTAGTCGGGCGGGGTGGGCTCGGGGGGGATAGGCACAGCGTCCATGACGCCCCGACTGTAGCGGGTTGAACCGCTCTGCCCCCTCTGCTCACCCGGTCTGTTCAGACGATCTGCCCACCAGGCCGCTGCTGGTGGGCCGTCCATTCGCCGTCCTGCTCGGTCATTCTGGGGCAAATGCTTTAGGATGCCCCTGACATGGACACGGCAACCGGGACAGCAGACACAGAGCAGACGGCGGCGCAGTCGGGAGCGCAGGTCGGCGTGGTGATGGGCAGCCGCAGCGATTTTGAAACGATGGCCGGGGCACTGGACACGCTGGCGGCGCTGGGTGTGGATTACGAAGTGCGGGTGCTGAGCGCCCACCGCACGCCCGGACTGCTGGCGACCTACGCGGCGCGTGCCGAACGGCTGAATCTGGCCTGCATCATTGCGGGGGCGGGCGGCGCGGCCCACCTGCCCGGCATGTTGGCGGCCTTTACCCTTGTGCCCGTTCTGGGGGTCCCCGTGCAGTCGCGTGCCCTCAGCGGCCAGGACAGCCTGCTCAGCATCGTGCAGATGCCTGCCGGAATCCCGGTGGCGACCTTTGCCATTGGCGCGGGGGGGGCCAAAAATGCGGCCCTGTTCGCCGCCGCCATGCTGGCCGTGACCGATTCGGGCGTGCGCGACCGCCTTCAGGCCTACCGCGATGCCCAGACGCGGACCGTGTTGGATGATCCCTGGTTTGAAGGCCACCCACAGGCCGGAGAAGCGTGAGCAGCAGCCCGGACACCGCCAGTGAGAACAGGACGGCAGGCGCATGAGGTCCGATGCTCTGAGTCTCGGCATTCTGGGCGGCGGGCAACTGGCGCAGATGCTGGCCCTGGCCGCCCTGCCGCTGGGGGTGCGGGTGGTGGTGCTGGAACCCGATCCACACGCCCCCGCCCGCCTGTGCGCCGAACATCTGCACGCGCCCTACACCGACCCCGCAGGTCTGAGCCGATTGGCCGAATGCAGCGCGGTCACTCTAGAATTCGAGAACGTGCCCACCGCGGCGTTGCAGGCCTTGGCTGGACAGGTTCCGGTGCGTCCGGGCGCCGCTTTGCTGGAGCGCACCAAGCACCGCGCCCGCGAAAAAGAAGCGTTGCGGGCGGCAGGTGTGCACACCGCTCCGTTTGTGGTCATCGAAGCTGAGGCCGATCTGCACGGCGCACTGGCAGCCGTGGGTGGGCGTGGGATTCTGAAAACGTCCGAACTGGGCTACGACGGCAAGGGGCAGGCGAGGATCGATACGGAAGCCGAATTGAGTGCTGCCTGGGCCGCTCTGAACGGCGCAGCCTGCGTGCTGGGGGGGCTGGTTCCTTTTGTGCGGGAAGTGAGCCTGAGCGTGGCCCGCACCGCTGCTGGGCAACTGGCGTTTGGTCCACTGATCGAAAATATCCACCGGGCTGGCATCCTCCGCACCAGCATGTTTCCGGCCACCGACGCAGAAGCGACCGAAGTGCAGGCCCGCGAGTTGGCCCGTGCCTGTGCAGAAGCCTGGGCCCTGGAAGGTCTGATGACGCTGGAATTCTTTGTGCTGGACGGGGGCCAGGGTGGGCCAACGCCGCTGCTGGTCAACGAGGTGGCCCCCCGCGTCCACAACAGCGCTCACCTGACCCAGGATGGCGGCGGCCTCAGCCAGTTTGAAGCGCAGGTCCGGGCCGTGCTGGGCCTCCCGCTGACCGACTGGCGGCCCCTGCATCCCACCGCAATGGTCAATATCGTGGGTGCCGCAGACGAACACGGAACGCCGCTGGAGCCTGACTGGAACGCCGTAGACGCCCTGCCCGGTGCGCGGCTGCACCTGTATCACAAGGCGTGGCGGGCCGGGCGCAAGCTGGGGCATGTGAATCTGGTCGCGCCGGACGCGGCGGCACTGGCAGCGCGTCTGGCCGAGTTGGAGCGGTTGATTCCCTGAGGGGCAGCGCGGGCGACCGCTGTAGCTGTTCGTTCCGTGGAGGGCCCTTTCCCGCCCCCAACAGTTAAATGCCGTCCCAAGCGGGCCTCACGCCGCGTCAGCTGGCCTCCCTCAGCATCAAGGGTATGAAATCCCTGTCCTTCTTCCTCACGCTTGGGCTGTGCAGCTTGGCGTCGGCCCAGG
>JAQBPF010000242.1 GCA_028287665.1 Deinococcus sp.
ACTGGGCCAATATCGACGAGGAACTCCTGTCCTTCACGCGCAAGCTGATCGCGCTCCGCAAGGCGCACCCGGCCCTGCACCGCCGCAAGTTTTTCAGCGGGCGCACCATTCGCGGCGAGGACGTGAGCGACATCGTGTGGCTGCGCTTCGACGGCCAGCAGATGAGCGACGAGGACTGGTACAACCCCCAGACCCAGTCACTGGGCATGTTCCTGGACGGCGACGGGCTGGACGACGTGGACGCCGAGGGCAATCCCCTGCGCGACGACGATCTGTTGCTGCTGCTGTCGGGAACCTATGTCGATCTGCCGTTCAAACTGCCTGACCTCGACAGTTGCGGCGAGTGGGAACTGTTGCTGGACACCAGCGACGACCAGGCCGAGGAAATGGTGAAGGCAGGCGAGGAAACCACACTGAAGGGCCGCAGCGTCAAGCTCTACCGTTGTAAACGCGCTTAAGCTCGACACGGAAGAGGCAGGCCGCCGGGTGTGGGCCTGTCTCTGTTTTTGCTGTTCTTCTGGGCGAAACGTTCCGTTCTCCATTCCGTTCGCCGGTGAATCTCCGAAAGCGGCAAGCTGACTTTACCCTGCTCTCACTGTTGTCAGGCGCTCCCTTCTTACGCTAACCCGTCGCCCGCTCACGCCGGGTCTTTTGGGTTGGCGTGAGGCGGGCTTGCTCAAGGAGACCGACCATGACCATTTCTGACCAACCACAGCCGAATTCAGCCCTGAATTCTGACTCGAATCTGAACACACCCCTCGCCGAAGCAACGCTGCCCGAAACCGCCCGCCACGCCTCCCGCCTCGGTGCTCACCCCATTCCTGGCGGCGGTACACGCTTCAGGGTCTGGACGACCACCGCCCAGCAGGTCGAGGTACGCGTGGACGGCCAAACCTACCCCATGCCAGCACAGGGCAACGGCTTTTTTGAAACCGAATTGCCGGTGGGCGTCGGGGCCCGCTACATCTTTTTGCTGGACGGCGTGCCCCGGCCCGATCCCTACGCCCAGTTTTTGCCCGAAGGCGTACACGGCGAGGCTGAGGTGGTCAACGTCGAAGAGTACGAGTGGGTCAATACCAACTGGCGTGGCCTGAAGCTGGAAGATTGCGTCTTTTACGAATTGCACGTGGGCACCTTTACCCCGGAAGGCACCTACCACGCCGCGCAGGAGCGCCTGCCCTACCTGGCAGAACTGGGCATCACCGCCATCGAACTGATGCCCATCGCGGCCTTTCCCGGCGAGCGCGGCTGGGGCTACGACGGGGTGGCCCTCTACTCCCCCTACGCACCCTATGGGCGGCCCGAAGAGCTGAAGGCCTTCATAGACGCCGCGCACGGGCTGGGGCTGGCCGTGGTTCTGGACGTGGTGTACAACCATTTCGGGCCAGATGGGGCCTACCTGGCCGCCTACGCGCCGTCCTATTTCACGGAGCGGTTTTCCAGTCCCTGGGGCGCGGGCTTGGATTACGCCGAGGTGCATATGCGCCGCTATATCACCGGGAATGCCCGCATGTGGCTGCGCGATTATCACTTCGACGGGCTGAGGCTGGACGCCACCCAGGCCATGCAGGACGACTCTGAAGTGCATATTTTGCAGGAATTGGCGCAGGAAGTGCACAAGCTCGGCGGCACACACCTGCTGCTGGCCGAGGATTACCGCAACCTGCCGGAACTGGTCACCGAGTATCACCTGGACGGCATCTGGGTGGACGATTTTCACCATGAGGTGCGCGTGACGCTCACGGGCGATCAGGACGGCTATTACTCGGCCTACCGGGGCGGCGCGGCGGCACTGGCCAACGCCATCAACCGGGGCTGGGTCTTCGAGGGCCAGTACTGGGCCGAAGAAAACAAGCCGCGCGGCAAGAACGCCGACGCCCTCGACGCCCCCAATTTCGTGTATTTCATTCAGAACCACGATCAGGTGGGCAACCGTGCCATTGGTGACCGGGTGCATCACCTGGACCGCGTGTCGGATGCGGCGTTCCGGGGGGCGTCCATGCTGCTGCTGACATTGCCCATGACGCCGCTGCTGTTTCAGGGGCAGGAGTGGGCCTCCAGTGCCCCGTTTCCATTTTTCAGCGATCATCACGGCGAACTCGGCGCGGCGGTGTCGGAAGGCCGCAAGCGCGAATTTGGCACCTTCGAGTCGTTCTCCTGCCAGGAGATTCTGGATCCGCAGGCCGAAGACACCTACCTGAAGGCCAGACTGAACTGGCAGGAGGCGGAGGAAGGCGAACACGCCCGCACGCTGGCCCTCTACCGCGATCTGCTGTGGCTGCGGCGAGAAGACCCGGTACTGTCTCAGCGTTCGCGCCGGAATATCGAAGCTGGAAACACAGAAGATGTGGTCTGGGTGCGCCACCAGATGGACGCCGGGACACGGCTGCTGCTGTGGAATACGGGGCGCGAGGAAGTGGAGCTGGCCACACTGAATCTGAGCCTACCTGCCGAAGTGATCCGGCACAGCGAGGGCCGCAGCGATTTCGCGTCCCTGCTGCCGGGCGAGGCCGTGTTGCTGGGCGGGCACGTATGACCCACACGCTGCTGACCCACACGCCGCCAGAAGCCGAAGCCCAGGCCTCCTCCACCCCACAGCCCACCCCTCACATTCCTTCTTCCACGTACCGCCTGCAACTGCACCCCGGCTTCACTTTTGCGGCGGCGCGGCGGGTTCTTCCCTACCTCGCGCGGCTGGGCATTACCGACGTGTACCTGTCGCCCGTGTGGACGAGTGCCCCCGGCAGCACGCACGGCTACGACGTGACCGACCATGCCAGCATCAATCCGGAACTGGGCGGCGAGGCGGGCCTGAGGAAGCTGTCGGCAGCGGCGCGGGCGCTGGGTATGGGCGTGGTGGTGGACTTTGTGCCCAACCACATGGGCATTCAGGGCGGCCACAACCGCTACTGGGAAGATGTGCTGGCACACGGGCAGGCCAGCCGCTACGCGCACTTTTTCGATATTTCCTGGTCACCCCTGAAACGGGCGCTGGAGGGCAAGGTGTTGCTGCCCGTGCTGGGCGACGCCTACGGGCGCGTGCTGGAGCGCCGGGAACTGAAACTGGAGCGCGACGGCGGGCGCTTTTCCTTCCGCTATTACGAGCGACGCCTGCCCATGTCGCCGCGCAGCCTGTCGGCCCTGCTGGAGCGCGTGACCGAGCACCTGCCCGCCACCACCGCCCCCACCATTCGCGGCGAACTGGCGAGTATTGCCCGCAGCGTCTCCAATCTGCCGCGCTCGACCGACACGGCCCTGAACGATGAAGACCGGGTGGGCCGCGCCCAGGAAGTGGAGGTGATGGAACGGCGACTGGCCGCGCTGGCCGAAGCGTCGGGCGCAGTACGGAAGGTGCTGGACGCCGCCGTGCAGGAGGTGAACGCCGACCCAGCGCGGCTCGATCAGCTGATGCAGGAGCAGAACTACCGCCTCGCCAACTGGCGCGTGGCCTCCGAGCAGATCAATTACCGAAGGTTCTTCGACATCAACGACCTCGCGGCGCTGAGAATGGAAGACCCCCGCGTATTCGAGTGGGCACATGCCAAGCTGTTTGAGCTGATCGCCGACGGCGTGTTTACGGGCGTTCGGCTGGATCACACCGACGGCCTGTTCGACCCGGCGGGCTACTTCCGGGCGCTTCAGACGGGGGCGGCGCGGGCGCTGGGGCTGCCAGAAGGGGGCGTGTCAGAGGAAGACTCAACCCTCCCGGTCTATGTCGTGGCGGAGAAAATCCTGGAACCCGGCGAGCGGCTGCCCGAAGCCTGGGCGGTTCACGGCACCAGCGGCTACGACTTTCTGGCGCAGTTGGGCGGCGTGTTCGTGGAAGGAGCCAACGCCGAGGAACTGAGCGCCATCTACCGCCGCTTTACCGGAGACCGCGACCAGTACGGCGATCACCTCTACCGGGGCAAACACCTGATCCAGCGCGTGTCGTTGCCCGGAGAAGTGAACGTGCTGACCGAGCATCTGGCGGCCCTGGCCGAAGCCGATCTGCGCTACCGCGACTTTACGCTGAGTGCCCTGCGTGACGCGATTCGGGA
>JAQBPF010000254.1 GCA_028287665.1 Deinococcus sp.
AAAAGCTTGGCCGACAATCCGCGCTGGAGCATGGTAGACGTGTCGCCCGTGGCGGCCTTCCCCACCCTGCTGACCCTGGACGCCCTGCGAGGACTGCCGGAGTGGGCCGACTCACCCCTGACCAGCAAAGGCACGCGCCTCAGCGTGATTCCGGTGACACAGACGCAATTCAGGGCGGCGCTCGCGGCGGTGGGATTGACACCGGAGGAACTGGAAATGGGCGTCATTCAGACGGCGAATACTTGAGCGGATTCTCGGCCCGTTCCGCCCCATTTATGCCCACAATCCAGCATCCCTTGTCACGGTCTTGTCAGACTTGCGGGCGCACACTACACGCATGGAACTGCTGCTGGCCGCCTTGGTTATCACCACTTCACTGCTGATTGCGGCGCAACAAGAGCGGCCCAAGCAGGTGCCTGTGCGCGTGCGCGTTTCAGACCGTCCTAGACGATAGTTTTCCTTCTTTAGACCTTCCACGGCGGGCCTGTCTCCGCCCGCACCCCAATAGCCCCGCCTGCCCTCTCCTCCTCCGGGGCAGGCGGGTTTTTTGGCTTGATTCGATCGATCAGGCTTGACTCAACGTGCGGGCGCTACAGTAACGCCGAGATGACAGACGCCCGTACCCTCTACCCCCTCGGCGACCAACTGGGCAGCGTAACCCTGATTCAGCACGCTGGCGACGACAAAATGATAGCCAACGCGGCCCGCGTTTCGTTCGGCGGAGACAGTGACGCGCCCCTGAATGCCCGCGATGAAAAGCTGATTCGTTACCTGCTGCGGCATCAGCACGGCTCGCCTTTTGAACACAACATGATTACTTTTAAGGTGATCTGCCCGATTTTTGTAGATCGGCAATGGGTGAGACATAGAGCAGGAGTCTCTAAAAACGAAACGTCGGGCCGCTATGTGGAACAACAGGAGCGCAACTTTCAGCCCCCCAGCTTCCGGAGGCAGGCTCCCAGCAACCGTCAGGCCAGCGTAGAAGACGACGGCACGCTGGATCAGGCACAAGCAGCGCGGGTGTGGCAAGAAGCGTGGCGAGCGGCCTACGGCGCGTACCAGACGCTGTTGGGCCTCGGCGTCACGCGGGAGCAGGCGCGGGGCGTGTTGCCGCAGAGCCTGTATACCGAGTCGTATTACACCTTCAACGTGCGTTCGCTCCTGCACTTTATTGGTCTGCGCGATCACGACGGCGCACAGTACGAAATGCGGCTGTATGCACGGGCGTTGGCCGAACTGGCCGAACCGCTGTTCCCCGTGACCTTCCGCGAATGGCGGGCGCTGGCGGCCGAGCAGGATCACTGAACAGCCTGCGCTGACAGGCCGCAATGCCTGAGGCAATTAATGAACTGCGTCTAGGTAGGTCTGCGGTCAATTGACCCCCCCCTATACTGCTGAGGTGTCTGTTCTCTGGTTGAATCAGCGGCCTACCCTCTGGTCGCGTCTGACCTCGTTTGTGTTGCGCGTGGCAGGGTGGGAATCCCTGATCGCGCCTCCGCCGGGGCCAAAATTTGTAGCCGCCGCCGCCCCGCATACCAGCAACCTTGATTTCTGGCCTGCCCTGCTGTGGCGCTGGGGAACACGGATTCCAGTGCACTGGGTGGGCAAAAAAGAATTGTTCCAGTTTCCGTTGGGCCTGTTTATGCGCGCGGTGGGCGGCCTCCCTGTGAACCGTCAGCGGGCGGGGGGCAATTTCGTAGATGCCGTGGTGGCCCTGATTCACAGCCAGAAGGAAATCGTGCTGGTGGTGGCCCCCGAAGGCACCCGTAAACGCGGCCAGTACTGGAAAACGGGCTTTTACCATATGGCCCTGGAAGCGGGCGTGCCGATTGGCATCGTGGTGCTGGATTGGCAGCACAAGCGCGTGGGGATCATTGGCTACCTGACACCCACCGGAGATATAGACGCCGATTTTGCTGTGATCCGCGACATGCTCAAAGACGTGCGGGGCCGCGTGCCTGCCAACGAAACCCCGATCATTCCCCGGCCCAAAGAGGCAGGCAAGGCCTAGGGGAACAGGACAATGGGGGCCAGCCTCTACTCCAGCTGGCCCCCATTCTTGATCTTCTCTCTGCTTTAGCCCATTTTGACGAACATAGGCGGCTTCACGCCAATCATGCGGGCCATCAGCCACACCTGACCTTTGTGGTGGGCCTCGTGGGTCACCACCATATCGAGCAGGGCCGAAATAGGCATTTCACGGCCTCCGAAAGCGGTAACCCGGCGGCTGAGGTCTTCGTTGCTGAGAGCAGAAATGGCGCTCATGGCCGCGTCGGTGGTCTGCTGAAGGCGGGCGCGGGCCGCAGGCAGATCGGCGCTGGGGGCAGGCAATCCGCCGGGAGCCTGACCCTGCACCATCGCCAGAAAGCGTTCGCTGCTGCCCGAAAGATGATCGGCCAGTCCGGTAAAGCTCATTCCACCTTCCCAGGCGGCAAAGTGGGCCTGATCGTCGGGCAGTTCGGCGTACAGCTCCATCAGGGCAGTCCGGTGACTGTTCAGGGCACGGGCAAATCGGCCAGAAAGCGAGGGTGCAGCTGGGGCGGGAAGAGTCATATCAGCAGGATAAGGCCGCGCCGCCCACCAGAACAGGGGCGGCGCGGAGCAGACAGAACTTAGAGCGGGCGAATTTTGATCGCGTCGCGGATTTCGGCCAGCAGTTTTTCTTCGTTGGTGGGTTCGGCCACAGCGGGCTTCTCCTCACGCTTAAAGCGTTCCATCATGCGTGTAAAGGGAATGATCACGAAGAAGTACACCACCGCGGCAGTAATGACAAAGTTAATCAGGGCAGTGAGGAAGGTGCCGTATTTGAAAACGCTTCCATTGATGCTAAACGTCAGCGCATCAAAGTTAGGCACCCCACCAAAAATACCAAGAATAGGCATGACCACACCTTGAGTGAATGCCGTGACCACACCGCCGAACGCTGCACCGATAATCACACCAACTGCAAGGTCAATCAAGTTGCCACGCAACAGAAACTTCTGAAATCCATTCAACATAAAAACAATCTTACACCAGAACGAGGCGAAATTGAAGGGTAGTCAGCAAATCAACAGGAGGACAACAAGTTGAATTAAAGATAAGGGCTGTTAAAAGCATTAGCTTCTAACAGCCCAGGAGTGTTGGGGTTATGACAGGAATTTTAGGCTTGGCCGCGCATGCCCTGGTCGGCCACCTGAATCTGTACAGAAGCGCCCTTGTCTGAATTGGCTCTGTCCTTGACGGCGTGGGCACTCATGCCCCACTGGTGACCGCTG
>JAQBPF010000259.1 GCA_028287665.1 Deinococcus sp.
TCATGCCCGGTAAGGTGAACCCCACCCAGAGCGAGGCGCTGACGATGGTGGCGACCCGCGTCTTCGGCAACGACGCCACCGTGGCCTTTGCGGGCAGTCAGGGCAATTTTCAGCTCAACGTGTTCAAGCCCGTGATGGTTCACGCCGTGCTGGAAAGCATCCGCCTAATTGCCGACGCCAGCCTCGCCTTCAACGACAACTGCGCGGTGGGCATCGAACCCAATCTGGCCAAGATTGAGGAAAATCTCAGCATCAATCTGATGCAGGTGACGGCGCTGAACAAGCACATCGGCTATGACAAGGCCGCCGCCATTGCCAAAAAAGCGCATAAGGAAGGCAGCAGCCTGCGCGAAGCTGCATTGGCGCTGGGCCACGTCACCGACGAAGAATTTACGGCGTGGGTGATTCCGCTGCAGATGACGCACAACTGAGAGGAGGTACAGAAACTGGGGTGTGGAGGAGGGAAGGACAGAACTCAACCGGCCAGCAGGCCCTTCCCACTAACGACCGAGCTGACGACTGAGTTGACGACTGGGCTGACTACTGGGCACTTACCGCACCCCGCGATTCCTGCACCTCGAAGACCCAGCTTTTGGCCCCAGCAGGCAGCAGAAGTTCGGGGGCAGGGCTGGCCCAACGGCTGGCGATCAGCAGCAGGCCGGGTTGGGCGGGGCTGGTGAGCAACTCGGCCCCCAGAAATCCTGGCTGGGCCTGCAAGGTCTCCAGGTGGGTACTGAGGGCAGAGGCAGTCAGGCCGTTGCCGCTGTCACGGGCTTCTACGTACTGCACTTGCACAGGCTGGGGGAAGGAATTGGCCGGGGGCATGACCACAGGCTAACCGCCTGACAGACCGGGGGCAGCGGCGCGGCGTGATCTAGAGGAGCTGCGGCCATCTGGAGGCCCCGGACGCGCTAGGCTGGGGCTCAATCCGTGGCCGACTCTCCTTCTGCAACTGCTGATGTGCCTGTGCTGCCTTCTGTGATCCAGCAAGCAGAGCACTGGCGCACGCTTGCACTGAGATTTTTGGGAGCAGGCCGCATTCAGGAGGCCCTGTGGCCGATGGCGCGGGCCAACGCGGGAGGCGATCCTTGGGCACGGGCCACGCTGGGCCATGTTTACGCGCTGCTGGGCCTGGCCCATGCCGCCCGGCGGCACGATGCAGCCGCGCTGGAAAGCTGGCAAGAGGATGCAGACGGTTCTGCGGGCGCGGTGGCTCTGGCCTGTACGCGGGCCTGGGTGGCCCTGCGAACAGCTGAGGCCGAACCCCAGGCAGCCCTCTGGAATATTGCCCTGGAGCGCGTGCATAACGCCACGATCACCCCATCACCGCTCGCAGCTCAGCTGTGGTTGGCACTGGCGCGGGGGCTCCGGGAAGCGGGCGAGGCCCTCCCCGCCTTGCGGGCACTTCAAGGGGTCGAGCAGGCGCAGAGGCAAAGCGCCGCCCGCCACCGGAGTATTCCGGCAGAGGTGCTGGCTGCCGAGTGGAGACTGGCGCTGCTCAATCCCAATCTTTCCAACACAAATACCCTGCTGGGACCGTCGGCAACTGCGAACCCGCCTTCCAGACAGGCTGTGGCCCGCCGCGATGCCCAGCCGGATCTGCTGGGACCCGATGCACGGGCGCTGCAGGCCCTGGCCCAGTTGAAGGAGCAGGGAACCGTGGGCGCATTGACGGAACTGGCCGACGCCCTGGCCGCAGTGGAGCGGGTGGATCTGCGGCGCACCTGCGCTTTTGCGCTGGCGGAGGGCCTGAGCGTGCTGGGAATACACCACGCGGCATTGGCGGCCATGCACGCCTACCCGATGTTTCCGCAGCCCACTGGACCCCGTGACTGGGCCTGCCGGGGCGTACTGCTGCGTCGTCAGCACCACGACTGCGCCGCCCTCCGGGACATAGACGCCGCCCTGAGTGCGCCTGAGACTCTGCCGCCGCCCATAAGGGTCAAGGCCGCGCTCCACCGCGCCGACCTGTTGTACCGCCAAAACCGCATTCCAGAAGCCCTGGGCGAGTTGCGAAACGCCCTGCCTGCCTTGGTGGCCCTGTCGGTACCTGCGCTGCTGGCTCCTGATTTGGGCGAACTGACCACGCTGATGCAACTGGCGGCGCTGGAGCCCGACCTGAGCGACTGGGCCGAGAAGGCTTATCAGGCTGCCAACCAGCGGGAGCCGGAGGCTGGAGAGGCGGAGGAAGGCTGGACGCTCCAGACCCTGGGCCAGGCGACGCTGCGGCGGGCAGGGCAACCCGTGCCTCTGCGCTGGCCCGAAACGGCGCTCCTGATCGCTTACCTGGCCCTGCAGGGTGAAGTGACCCGTACCCAGGCCGAACTGGACCTGTTTCCAGACCTGCCGCCCAAGGTGACACTGGCCCGTTTCCGGCAGGCCCTGGCCGAACTCCGCGCCCACCTGGGACCAGAGGCTGTGCGCGTGGGCGGCCCCAAACGCTACCCCACCTATACCCTGACGGTTCCCGTCTCGCTGGACGTGCAGAAACCCAGCGTGGTGGCCGCCGCTGCAGGTCTGTTTTTGCCGCTGCTGCCACATACCGGCTGGGTGGCCGAACGCCGGACCCTGCACCGCCTCACCGACCAGCATTTTATTGACCAACATCTGACCCATCCGCGTGCTGGTCAGCCCAATATCCAGGATCAGCCCTTCAAAGGCTACGGCTAGGCCGCCTGAGAAAAGCCGCCTCAATAGAGGCTGAGAGGATCGCGCGGATTCCAGCGCAGATAGGTTCCGTAGTGCAGGTGAGGCCCGGTAGACCGCCCGGTGTTGCCCACTCGGCCAATGGGTTGACCCCGCGTGACCAGTTCTCCCTGTTTGGCCAGATTGGCGCTTAGGTGGGCGTAGCGGGTGATCCAGCCGTCTGGATGCTCCAAGACCACGGTCCAGCCCCAGCCCCGGTCGAAGTCGGGGCGAGACTCCAGCACCCGTCCGCTGCGGGCCGCCCGAACCAGGGTTCCGGTAGGCGCCACGATGTCTACGCCGTAGTGCATCTCACGGACACCATCCAGGACACGGGAACCGTAATCGCTGCTGATGGAGTGGTATCCGGCCACAGGCCACAGCCACCGGCCCGACGAGGAAGAGGGGGCAGGTGCGCTGCTGTTGACGCGGATCGCGGCGGGGCGCACGGTGGCTGCTGTGCCTGTGCGGGCGGCCACCGTGCGGGCGGGAATCTGAATCACTGCGCCCGCCCACACGGGTTTTCCACCCGCATATTTGGGATTGGCCCGCACCAGTTGCGTCAACGTGAGGCCCGCCCGCTGAGCGATCACGGTCAGATTCTCGCCCTCTTTGACCCGGTAACGGGTGGCAGGCAATACACGTCCCGGCAAATTCAGCACGCGGCCTGCCTGAACCGAATTGGCGTCGCGCAGGGCAGGATTGGCGGCCCGCAACTGCGCCACCGTTACGCCCGCCCGCACTGCGATGCCCGACAAGGTATCGCCCGGCTGGACGCGGTAGGAAGTGGCCGCCACAGCCGCACCTCCCAGCATCAGCACAGCAAAGACAGACAGGCGGACGGCCCGCGAAACCCGGTTGACAACATTCACAGCAGACAGGATACCCAGCCAAACGGCTTTTAGGCTGAGAACCGTGCTGCGGCCTGTGCTGATCCGCTAGCCTGCGGAGGTGTCCGGCGACCCTGCCCCAGCCCCTCCATCTTCCATTCACGCGGCCTCCCCTCAGGTGTCGGCTCCCGAATCAGATCCCGCTCTGTTTGCGCCTCCCGCCGGATTTGTGCGGCTGCGCCTGACGGTGGCCTACCACGGCGCACAGTTCGCAGGCTGGCAATCTCAGCCGCAGACCCGCACGGTACAGGACACGCTGCACGCAGCCTTCGCCCGGTTGGGGGCCACCGATGCGGCGCGTCCGGTGGCAGCGGGGCGCACCGATGCAGGCGTTCATGCCGAGGCGATGCCTGCCCATATAGACGTGCCCGGCAGCTTTCGGCTGGCCCCGGAGCGCCTGGCCCGCGCCCTGAATGCCCACCTGCCTTCTGATCTGGCCGTGCTGGAGGCCGCCCCCGCACCTGCCGGATTTCATGCCCGCTTTGGCTGCACGGGCCGTGCATACACGTACCGCCTGCTGGTCGCGCCACAACGCCATCCTCTGTGGGCTGACCGGGCGCTGCATGTCTCCGGACCCCTGGACGCCAACGCGATGAACGCCGCCGCCGCGCCGCTTCTGGGCACCCACGACTTTGCCGCTTTTGCCACCCGTGAGGACCGACATACCGTGCGTGAACTCCGGCAGCTGGAAGTGAGCGTGACGGGCATCATCTGGGAAATCCACGTGCAGGGCGAGAGTTTTTTGCGGCATATGGTGCGCGGATTGGTGGGCACGCTGCTGTTGGCGGGGCAGGGTCAGCTGACTCCAGATCAGATCGGCACCATTCTCAGCAGCGGCGAACGTGCCCAGGCCGGGGCGAATGTGCCTGCCCACGGCCTCACCTTCAGCGGGGCAGAGTACGGAAAAGGAGTGTACAGACGCAGATAAACCCCTCTGCTGCGGCCCAGAGCACCGGCCAGAAGAATGGCGTGTGGTGTTGCATCCTTCTGCCCGAGCAGAGCAAGTGAATGGGGTGAGCAGGCCGGAAGTCGGAGAAAGGCTCTAGGCCCCGCTGACCAGCCCCCGTTCCCACGTGACCCACATCGCTTCAGGAACGTAGCCGAGGCGGGCATTGACGCGCAGCATGGGCAAGTTCAGCACTGTGCCCCCCGTACCCGCAGCCAGGA
>JAQBPF010000286.1 GCA_028287665.1 Deinococcus sp.
GTATCGAGGTGAGCCACGAGACGCTTCGCGAGTGGTGCATCAACTTCAGCCCTCTCTTTGCGGAGGAACTTCGCCAGCGGGAACCCCGTCGGGGTTCCCGCTGGCATCTGATTGAAGTGTGCACGAGCGTCAATGGCGTCCGGCACTGGCTGTGGAGAGCCGTGGATGAGCACGGCTACGCACTCGACATTCTCCTCCAGCGTCACCGCGATACCGAGGCCGCGAAGACGTTCTTGACCCGACTCTTGGGTGACTACGATGTCCCAGAGGTCATTCATACCGGGGCAGCTCCGGAGCGATAGGGCGGCCATCCGAAAAATTTCCGATGTCTGAAGGGCGTCGACCACCAACAAGCGATCTCCACGGCGCGTTGCAACAACTCGGCCCTGCCATCTCACCGACCGCCACGGCGTCAGGAACACCAGAGACCCAAACGGAGGAAACGCACGCAGGCATTTCTCAGGCTGCACGCCCGAACCCTGAATCTTCACCGTCAAAGACGACAAAGTCCCCAAGGATCACACCCCTGGCATCGTCAAACGCCCCCCTTATAACGGAGACGAGCTGTGCGACGTTCTCAAGGTTGCGGATGTGCAGGCTCGCTTTCTGGTGCTGCTCACCGCTCATGGTGGCCTGCGGATCAGTGAAGCGTTGGTCCTCCGTTGGGACGCCTTACAGGCAGAAGTCCGGCGACTGCTGGTGACTTCTGGCAAGGGGCGGAACAGCCGCGTCGTCGCCTTGTCCACCAGCCACCCCCTTTGCCCACCAGCCGCAGCACGGAAGCGACATATCGCCCCAACTGAGACACCGCATCCTGCGTCGCCCGGCCCCGTTTCAACTCCACGACGACAAAGCGCCCCTGAGCATCTTGCGCGTACAGATCGGTACCACCCGATTCCACCAACAACTCCCGGTTCAGCACCCGCAAGCCCGGCTCGATCAGTTCCGGGGGCGCGGCCAGGGTCTCCTGCATCTGCGCTTCCGAGCCGGTGGGCAAGAACCCTGCTTCCTCGTTGAGCTCCAACGCCTGCGCCAGCTGACCCTCCAAGAACGTCACCCGCACCAAATCCATCGGACTTCGGCGCGAGGCTAACAACACCCAGTGCTCTTCTCCCACTACGGCTTGCGAACCGGGGCGCAGTGCGCTGCCCTCCCCAAGGGCGAGTACCCACCCAAGACCACGTGTCACGACCGCTTCCAGGAATGGAACGAACGGCAGGTTTTCCCGGCCATCCTGGCCGCGCTCTTCGAGATGAGCGAGGAGCGAAAGCTCCTCGACCTGCGCGAAGCGTTCATTGACGGCACCTTCAGTGCCGCCAAGAAAGGGGCGTTGACGTCGGCCCCACCAAGAAGGGCAAAGGCACCAAGATCATGATCATGGTGGCTGCGAGCGGCGTGCCGCTCGCTGTTCACACCTGGAGTGCCCGTCCAGCTGAGGTCAAATTCGTCCAGGACACGCTGGACGCTTCATTTGGGCTCGACTTCCCAGAACGTCTGATCGGAGATAAGGCGTACGACAATGATGGTCCGGATGCTGACCTGGGCGTCCTTGGGATTGAAATGATCGCGCCAAACCGGCGAAACCGCCGCAGGACTCAGCGCTCTTTGACTGGGCGCCAGGAGCTTTCTCATTCCGAACGGCGGAACCGGATGCCTCCGCTAGTTCAAGCCCTCATAGCCAGCCCATATCCCGCGCCCGCTTTGCTGCCTCGGCGCGGTTGGCGGCTCCCAGTTTGCTGATCGCTTCCGAGAGGTAGTTTCTGACCGTGCCTTCGGACAGGCCGAGGCGGGCGGCAATGGCAACGGTCGAGGTACCGCTCTCGGCTTCGCGCAGGACTTGCCGTTCTCGCTCGGTCAGGGGGTCAGGGTCGTCCCACGCGCGCTCTGCCAGGGCAGGAGCAATGGCGCGGCCTCCGCCCTGCACCCGGCGGATGGCCTGTGCGAGTTGGGTGGCGGGCGCATCCTTGAGCAGATAACCGCGTGCCCCGGCGTCCAGTGCCCGGCGCAGGTAGCCGCTGCGGGCAAAGGTGGTCACGATGATCACGCGCACGGCGGGGCAGTCCTCGCGAACACGGGCGGCCAGAACCAGCCCGCTCAGGCGCGGCATTTATATATCGGTCACGAGGACATCGGGCAACAGGGTGCGAACCAGTTCCAGTGCCGCCTCGCCGTCGGTGGCCGTGCCCACCACGCTCAAATCGTCTTCCAGAGACAGCAGGGCCGACAGCGCCCCCAGCACCATCGACTGATCTTCGGCCAGCAGCACGCGGATCACAGGCGCAGTCCATTTGGCAGAAGGTCGCTGGCGGCAGGTTCGCCGGGTTCGGCCCCTGGCAGGTCGGCGGTCAGGGTCGTGCCCGCCGTGCCGTCGCGGGTCAGGCTGCCGCCCAGTGCCCGCAACCGCTCGCGCATTCCGGTCAGGCCGCTGCCTTCGGGCATCTGGCCGCCGATGCCGTCATCTTTGATCACCAGTCGGTGGCCGCGTGGCGTGGGCGTCAGTGTAATTCTGACCTCGCGGGCGCGGGCGTGGCGCACCACGTTCGTCACGGCCTCGCGCAGCAGCATGGCCGCGCTCGCTTCAGTGGGGGCGGGCAGTTCCGGCAGGGTCTCGGTCACGATCAGGCGCACGCCCGCCGCATCCAGCGCCACCTTTGCGCGGGCCAACTCCGCATTCAGGCCGCTGCCCCGGTATCCCTGCACGGCGGCCCTCACTTCAGTCAGGGCCTCTCTACCGATGCGCTCGACTTCGCGGATTTCCTGTGCGGCGCGGGCCGGATCGCGCTCGGTCAGGCGGGCGGCCAGCTCGCTTTTCAGCACGATCACGCTGAGGGTATGGCCCAACAGGTCGTGCAGATCGCGGGCGATCCGTTCGCGTTCGGCATCGGCGGCCAGGCGCTCGTTTTCGCGCTGCACCTGCGCCAGCCGTGCGCCTGAAATGCGCTGGGCATAGCTGGCGTGGTTGGCATAGGCCGCCACCAGCGTAAACAGCAGGTTGGGGGCCAGCCACCACAGGTCGTCGGGGCGGTAAGTGCCTGTCCAGAAGGGCCACACCATCACCGTCATGCTCAGGAAGGCCAGCCACAGCGCGATGCCTGTACGCCCCTGAAATCCGATCATGCTGGCCCCGTAGATCAGGAATGTGGTGGCCGTTCCCCCGATCACCGGAAGCAGCACGAAATAGCTGGCAAGCGACAAGGCCCAGCCTACCAGTGCCCAGGATTGCTGCACCTGCGCGCTGCGGAGGCCGGGCCAGAAGACCCGCAAATATAGAACGATGAATCCGGCGATCAGGGTCAGAAACAGGGCCACCTGTACCGGACTGCGCGGCACTTCCCAAAAGCTGCCCAGAGGGAAGACCAGAAACCCCAGCCAAATCAGCGGGAAAAAATCCCAGATATTGAGGCGGCGACGGGCCATAGACCCAGTATTACCTAAAACGCTGTTGACCAAAACAGGATCGACCGGATTGATCTGAAAAGGATTGGTGTTCACTGTCGCTCCCGGTTCTGCGCCTGTGTGTGGTCTGCCCTGGACTGAGACAGAGGCCCGTACC
>JAQBPF010000296.1 GCA_028287665.1 Deinococcus sp.
CAGATGTTGCGCTGCCAGCTGGCGGATCCGATCCAGAAGTTCACCGTCCTGGCGTGGTTTGGGGCGAGAGTGCCACGAAGATGTGGATAAGCCCACCCAGAAGCAGGCCCGAACGGGCTTGACCCGCTGCGCCATCAGTTCGTGCACCAAGGCGCGCTGCTCAGTGGCCGATATCGCTTTGTTGCCACCACCTCCTTGACCGCCTCGATCAGGGGGCGCTGCTGACCCACGAGCCGCAACAGACGGGCCTTTTCCTTTTCCAACAGACGAAGCCGCTTGGCTTCATCCGGTGTGGTGTCGCCGTATTTCTTTTTCCACGTGTTGTACGACGCGGGGCTGCAACCGAAATTCCGGCACAACGCTTCTATGGGCTGGTCGCTTTTCTTGGCATCGTGCAGCCACTTTCCGGCTCTGCGCTTCCGTGAACTGCTTCTGTTTCAAGACGTCTCCTCGCCTTCCAGCCTGACAAATCACGGCTGGGACGGCGAGCCTTCGTCTCTACCTCACGCCGTCCAGTTTTCGGGGGGCACTCCACAGCAGTGGCCGATCACGTCGCGATGGTTGTTTGACACGCTCCGAACGGTACGTCCCTTTCATTACCGAACCCTGCCTGTATCTGCGTTTCCACCCTGGTCTCCCGCTCCTTTCAAGTCCACCCCACCTTCAGCCAGTTCACCTTTGGGCAACGTGAACGAGAAGGTTGCGCCCTGCTCCAGCCCTCCCTGTGCGGTCACTGTCCCGCCGTGCCGGGCGATCACTCGGCGCACGTTGGCCAGTCCCACGCCCGTGCCCTCAAACTCATCGTGACGGTGCAGGCGCTGGAAGACCCCAAACAACTTGTGGGTATACCGCGCATCAAACCCTGCACCGTTGTCACGGACATAAACGCGCCAGTCGTGTGGTCCGTCCTCTGCCCAGATCTCAATCCGTGCCTCGGCCTTGCGGGCGGTGTACTTGAGGGCGTTGCTGAGTAGGTTTTCAACGACTTGTCGGAGCAAGCCCTGATCTCCCATCACCCGGGGCAGCGGGCCCATGACCCAGACGACCTGCCGCTCTGTGACGTCCAACTCCAGGGTGGCGCGCACGGCCATCACCAACATGTTCAGGTCCACCCATTGGAAAGAGAGGGTGTGTCGGGACGTGCGCGAGAGATCCAGCATCGCATCAATCAAGGTATTCATCCGCACCGCTGCCTGATCAATGATGCTGAGATAACGCGCTGACTTCTCGTCCAGGCGGTCATCCAACGTTTTGCGGAGCAAATTGCCGAAACTGGTCATGTGGCGTACCGGCGTACGCAGGTCATGCGAAACCGAATAGGCAAAGGCCTCCAACTCCTCGTTGGCCGCGCTCAGCGAACGGGTTCGGGCATCCAACATATCCCGCTGGGCGATCACCACCCGCGTCTGCCGCGCCCGGTCAAGGGCCAGATCCAGACTCCGGCCCACAGCACGGAAGATTCCTTTGATCCGGTCATTCCAGACCTCCGACGTCGTTGACCCAATCATCAACACGCTCTCCAACGTGCCGTCCACAAAGTAGGGGTAACCAGCCACAGCCTGATAGATCCCAGACTCCTGAATCAGCAGCCCCGTATCGTTCCAGTGGTCGATGTACGCAGCTGTATTCTGCCGAAGCAACTGGGCGATGCCAGAGTTCTGCAGGGGGAAACCCTGCTGGAGAAAAGGCAGCAGGGCAGGATCCGCTGACGCACTCCAGACCGTGGCCCTGAACAGATCCCCGTCTCGCTCAAAGTGGGCGGCCTCGACATCACAGGTCTCGTGCAGCAGGGTGATGGCCTGCCTGACCAGGGCCTGGACATCGGTCTCGCTGCCGACCAGTTCGGCGAAGCGCGTGAAGGCCGCCAGGGCGGTGCGCTCCTCGTCCAGCCTGCGTGCCTTGGCCGCGCGGTCCAGGGCCAGTTCGAGACTCTGAACGACAGTGTCCAGCACCACCCGGTCTACCGTCGACCAGATCCGTTGGTTGAACAGCACGAACGCCAGCACGCCGATCAACTTCCCTTCCACCCGCAGCGGTAAGTTGGCGGTCGCAGCGATGTGGTCTACGGTTGAAACCAGCTGATCATTGTCCCGGTTGTAGACATCCTGGAAATAAGGTTGCCCGCTCGTCCAGGAGATCAGCAGACTCTTGGCCTGCGCATAGGGCAAGCCAGCGTCAACGGCCGCCTGCAACTCAGGAGAGTGCACACTGCCGTGCTGCATCCGGCTGTACCAGCGCTCGCCCTCCAGAACAAAATACATCGCCGAGCCATCCGAGAGCATCGACATCGCCACTTCCTGGGCGCGCCGGATCAGCAGGAGTGGATCAGTGGTGAGCGCCAGATCCCGGGTGAGGTTCGCGAAAGCTTCCAGGGCACGGGTGCGGGCCTGCAACTCGGCGTTCTGCAGCATCAGCTGACGGGCCGTCTCAGTGCGTTCCAGCGCCAAGTTCAACCCCCGGCCGACCGCCCGCAGCAGGGCCCGGTCCGCTGTGCTCCAGGTGGCGGTATTCCGGAGATCCACCGTGAGCAGCGCGTGCAGAGCACCGTTGACCAGCAGGGGGTAGACAGCGCTGGCTCCGGACTCTTTGCTGGAGTCCACCCCCCGCTGCGCGTCCCACGCTTCGGTGAACACCAGTTGCCGGGTCTGAAGCACCTCTGCAATCAGCGGCGTTTCTCTCGGGAGTCCAGCCGAGACCAGCGCAACCTTCTGCGGGTGTAGGTCGTCACTCCAGACCCGGGCTCTCCAAAGATTTCCCTCCTCCTCGTAGTAGCCGATGCTCGCCCGTGGGAAGCGGCCCTGAAGCACACTCATTGCCTGCCGGATCAGGATGGGCAGAGCGGTCTCACTGCCCACAGCCTCAGTGAAGGTCACGAAGGCGGCCTGAGCCTGCCGTTCCTCTTCGAGTTGCCGCGCCTGTTCCAGCAACTGCCGGGTGCGATCCTCAACGCGGGCCTCCAGGGTTCCGGTCGCCTCCACGCGCCCGAGGGCGAGAGCACACTGGGCTGACAGAATCCTGAGGAAGCGCCGTTCTGCCTGTGGGAAGTGGTGCGGCTCCTTGAAGTCCAGCACGATGACCCCAAGGGGCCGGTGGTCCAAGAACATGGGCAGTGTGGCATTGGCGATCGCTGCCAGCCCCCCAGTGCGGCTCTCGAGCTCTGGATAGGCCGCCTTCAGCGCGCCGGCGGACTCGAAGTACAGCGCCTCTTCCCTGCGCAGGATGTCGGCGATCAGCACGTGATCTTCGAGTGAACCTTCCTGCCAGACTGTGGGCGCACCGCCTGCGTAGCCCTGACTGCCAGCGATTTTCAGCCGCTGGTCGGTCCGGTTGATGAGCAGCACGGCCCCAGCGACAGCTCCAAGGGCTTTGACCGCCGGGGGGAGCACGACCTCGATGACCTGCCGCTCTGTGCTGGTGGCGGCGAGTGCCTCGGTGATCTCCTGAAGGTTCTCTGCCAGAGACGCAAAAGACTCCAGGTCGGAGCCAAGCAGGGAAGGCATGGCTCAACATAACTGCTGTTCTCCTCTGCTGGCTGTTGTCAAACTCTTAATTCGATCTGGGAACGGCCGTCTCTGCGATGGTTGAAGAGTGCTGTGCTGAACGCCTCTTTCCAGTGGCCGATGAGGAGTCAAGGACCACACCTGTGGGCAAGGCAGCTCCATGCCGGTCGGGGACGCCCGCGTCAGCCACCACCTGCATCCTGAAGGCCACTTGCGCTGTCTGGGCTTCATGGGACGGTCCGAGGCGCGCCTTTCAGCTTCCGAACTTTCCCCCCCCCATTCGGTTGTGTGGTGGTCATCCATGGTGGACAGTTCGGCGGCAATCTGTGCCTCTGGATTCAAATCCACGCCGTCTGCTAGTGAAGCCGCACCTGTCCGTTTCGGCCCGACCAGGGCCCCTCCGATACCTCGTCCGTTCTCTGTAGGTCGCGCTTTGATCAACGTCACCGTCTGCAAGAGGTGATGCATTCTTCGTTTAACGTAGAGCGATATGGTGATGGGTGTGTTAATCGTCCCCGCGCTGCAAGCCGTAACTCAAGCCGCCGAACAAGGTGAGCCCACCTTGCTGAAACTGTCGTTCTCCGATCCCAAATTGGCCACCGTCCTGCAACTGTTCGAGGGGCAGGTGATGGGCGTCCGCAGCCAGATTCTGCCAGCATGGAGCGCGTCACTCGTTCAGCATGGTCTGCCTCCAGTGGCCGTGACCGAGGTTCAGCAACATGCGTCTTCGTTGTTTGACGCCCTATCTCAGCTGATTGAGCGCGGCTACGTAACCCGGGAGGAGATCGACGAGATCTACCGCGAACGGGTCGTTTCGGCCCTGCTTCCTCTGGCCTGGCGCACCGGGACGGCGAGTTCGACCCAGTTTCCGGGCGCCACCCCGCCAGACGGGCTGCACCGCTACAACGCCCTCGAAAGCGTCCAGGCCGCTCAACACTTTGCAGCAAGTCTAGGGGAATCGGAGCGGGCGCTGCTGCCTTCCGACGGCTTCGTGGCCTCGCCTCTGGCCTCAAACTCGCTGGACTGGACGGAGTCGTCGCAACGGGTGTACCACGCCGCGCTGCGCGGCCTGACCCTGGGAGAAATGGCCGAGCGCCTCGGTCAACGCTGGGATGTGTTGACCCAGAATGTCATGCAGCTGGTGAGGGCTGGAGCGCTCCGCCGTGAGGACGCGGCCGTTCCGAAGCTGGTGGCTCCCCGGCTCGTGGCAGGCCAGCTGGCCCCCGATTTTTGTTTGCCGGATCTGTCAGGAGGCCAAACGCGGCTCAGCGAGTTGCGCGGCCAACCTGTATGGCTGGTGTTCAACCGCCAAAGCACCTGCGCCATGTGCAATCCACACAATGCCCAGATCATCGCGGTTTACGAGCAACTGAAGCAGCGGGGCGTGCGGATCGTGACCATCTGGGGCAGCACCCTGGCCGATCTGAGCGTGGGGATCGGCCATCTTCAGCCGCCCTATCCCGTGTTGGCCGACCCCCGAGACGAAACGTATGACCGCTACGGGCTCAGCATGAGTTTGGCGGGCACGCTGGATGTGCGGAACCTGCCCACGATGGTGCAGGGCTTCAAGATGATGGGCACCAAAGCCCTGAAAAGCGACGGGGAACTGCTACGGATGCCCGCAGAGTTCCTGATCGGCAGTGATGGACGCATTGAAGTCGCGCACTACAACAGCTACGGCACCGACTGGCTGCCAATGGAACACGTGCTGAACTGGGCGTTGCAGCGCGACTGATTCAGCCAGATTGATACTGGCGCGGGTGCTGATCTGACCGCTGGGCTGAAAGGGCGAGCAGACGGGACGTCCGTGCTGTCTTCTGTCGTGTCTCTGCACACCAAGGCGTGTGCCGGTGGACTGGGCTTGCCAGCGCAACGCCGCTTCTCCCCATCCTAACGGTTGTGTTGCTCCAA
>JAQBPF010000304.1 GCA_028287665.1 Deinococcus sp.
ACCACCACGAAGACATCGAGATTCACCCGCAAAGTGTAGGGGAAGGGGCGTCACACGGGTCTGTCAGGGCGAGCTCTGCGTTTGCAGACAACAGCGGGGGCGTCTAGGGCAGTTCTCCGAATTACACCACCGAAAAAAGAGACTTTCGGTGGCTCCATTCTCCGTCCTGCTCAATGAAATTCACTCGCTCCGCTCGGTCATTATGATGACAAATGCTCTAGAACACCACCGTCTTATTCCCGTACACCAGCACCCGGTCTTCCACATGCGCTTTGACGGCGCGGGCCAGCACCTGCCGCTCCACGTCGCGGCCCATTCGCATCAAAGAATCGGGCGTTTCACGGTGGGTCACGGGGATCACGTCCTGGGCAATAATCGGCCCGGCGTCCAGTTCCTCGGTCACGTAGTGGCTGGTGGCGCCGATCAGTTTCACGCCCCGGTTGAAGGCGGCTCGGTAGGGGTTGGCGCCAATGAACGCGGGCAAAAACGAATGATGAATGTTGATGACGGGGCGGCCAAAGCCCCGCAAAAATTCACCGCTCAGAATCTGCATGTAGCGGGCCAGCACGGCAAAATCGGCCCCCGCCTCGTGCATCAGGCGCACCTGCTCGGCCTCGGCTTCGGCCTTGTTCTGTTTGGTCACGGGCACCACATGAAAAGGAATGCCGAACATCTCGGCGTCGCGGCGCAGGTCCTCATGGTTGGAGATGATCAGCGGAATCTCTATGTGCAGTTCGCCCCGGCGTTTACGCCACAGCAAGTCCAGAAAGCAGTGATCGTAGCGGCTGACCAGAATCGCCATGCGCTTGGGCTGGGCCGTGTAATTCACACGCCACTCCATCTCGAAAGGCTGAGCGATGACGCTCTCAAAGGCCCGCTCGAATGCGCCGCGGGCCAGATCCAACCCGTCGAGGTGAAACTCCATCCGCATAAAAAACTGGCCGCCGCTGGGGTCGGTGGTGTGCTGGTCGGAATGCAGGATGTTCGCGCCGTGATTGAGCAGAAACTGCGATACGGCGGCCACGATGCCCTTGCGGTCTGGGCAGGCGATGGTCAGGGTGGCCGTGTTGTTGGGGTCGGGCCGGGCAGGTTCGGCTGCACCTGAATTGGATTTGGGGGAATTGGAGGGAGTGGGGTCAAGCGGGGCCGTCATAGCCGAGCAGGATAGCACCGGGCCAGATGGTCAGCGGTGGGGCGGGCTATTTGTAGATCAACTTTGAGGGGCAAGTGGGCCAGATTCGGCGGCCTCCCGGAGCGGTTGCCTGAACAAAGTGTGGAGGCGTGCAGCCCCTCGCGTTAACCCGATGCGGTAGGCTGGCCCGCGTGCAGAACACCCCAGAAGCGAGTTCAGACGCAACCCAGCTGGCCTACGATCCGCGCCCACATGCCGAATTGCTGGTGGCGTACTGCCTGAATGTGCAGCCCCTGGAACGCATCCTGATTGCGGGCGGAGTGGCGGGCCTGCCCCTGGTGCGCGAGGTGGCCCGCGCCGTGCTGCGGGCAGGCGGGCGGCCAGCGGTGCGGCTGGACTATCCGGGCCAGGACGACGATGTGGCGGCGCTGGCAGCTGATGGCGTGCTGGACGCGCTTCATCCCGCAGAATTGGCCGACATGGAAGGCATGGACAGCACCCTGCGAATCCTGACGCCCGAAGCAGGCGGAGTGGACGCCGTGGACGCCCGCCGACGCGCCCGCCTGACCGCAGCCCGCTCCCCCCTGGCCGCCGCCCGCGCCCGCAAGAAATGGAGCCTGACCCTGTATCCCACCGCGCACGCTGCTGCCCAGGCTGGCATGACCGAGGCCGACTTTGGCGCGTTCGTGATGCAGGCTATGTTTCTGGACCGCCCCGACCCGGTGGCCGCATGGGGCGAGATACGCGAGCTTCAGGCCCGCCTGATCGAGCGCCTGAGCCGCGCTGATACAGTGAAAATCGAAGCCCCTGGCACCGACCTGACCCTGCGCGTAGGTGGCCGAACCTGGGCCAACAGCGACGGCAAACGCAATATGCCCAGCGGAGAGGTCTTTACTGGGCCACTCGAAGACAGCGCCAACGGATTCATTACGTTTGACGTGCCCGCCGAATACGCAGGGGTGATGGTGCGCGGTGCACGGCTGGAATTCCGGGACGGCGTGGTGGTCGATGCCCGCGCAGATGAGGGCGAAAGCACCCTGCTGGCTGCCCTGAACAGCGATCCCGGCGCACGGCGTCTGGGTGAACTGGGCATCGGCTCCAACAGCGGCATTCAGACCCCCACAGGCAACATCCTGTTCGACGAAAAAATTGGCGGCACGGTTCATCTGGCGCTGGGCCGCTCCTATCCAGAAACGGGCGGCGTGAATGCCAGCGCGATTCACTGGGATCTGATTACCGATCTGCGGCGGGGCGGGCGAATTTTGCTGGACGGCGAGACCTGGCAAGAAAACGGGCGGTTTCTGTAAGCCGATAAAAAGCATTCCGGCCTGAATCCAACAATGAGGATTCAGGCCGGAATGCTTAGAGGAGTCTGGTTCTTTACACCCGCGTCAAGTCTTTGGGAAGCGGCAGGAACTCGATTTCAGGATGCTGCTCCTGCGTGTAACTCAGGTCGTATTTGGACCGGAACAACATCACGGGACGGCCCTGATCGTCTTCCACGTGGCGGGCAAAGCGGGCCACAGAGTTGGCGTCCCCTGCCAGCCAGCGTACCAACTGATAAGAAGTGACGTTCATTTCCACATCCACGCCGTACTCTTCCAGCAACCGGGCCTGAAAGACCTCGAATTGCAGCGGCCCCACTGCGCCGAGGTAGGGATCGCGTGCGCCGTCGGTGGGGTAGAACACCTGTACCACGCCTTCTTCAGCCAGTTGCTGGAGTCCTTTCATGAACGCCTTGCGCTTGCCCACGTCGCGCAGGCCGATGGTGGCAAACGTTTCGGGTGTAAAGCGGGGAAAGCTGGGCAGCATGACCTTACCGTTGACGCTGATCACATCACCGATCTGAAAGACGCCGGGGTTGACCAAGCCCACGATGTCGCCGGGGTAGGCGTCTTCGACCTTTTCGCGGTCCTGGGCAAACAGCGTATGCGCCTGCGAGAGCCGCAGCTTGCGCCCGGTGCGGGTGTGGGTCACGTCCATACCGCGCTCGAAATGCCCGCTGATGACGCGCATAAAGGCGGTGCGATCCCGGTGCTGCTTGCTCATGTTGGCCTGCAACTTGAAGATAAATCCGGCAAACGGCGCTTCCGGCTCGCGCTCGCCCAGATTGGTTTCGGTGGGACCAGGAGGCGGCGCGAGTTCCACGAAGTTGCTCAGGAAGTGCTCGATGCCGAAATTGTTCATGGCGCTGCCGAAAAAGACGGGAGTCAACTCGCCGCTCAGGAATTCATCGGCGTCGAATTCGGGCAGGGCGGCGGTGATCAGTTCCACGTCGTGGCGCAGTTTGGCGGCCAGATCCGCGCCCACCAGACCCACCAGTTTGGGGTCGTCCAGGCCCGCCGTCTGCATGGGCGCACGCTGTTTGCCGCCCGCCGTGCGCTCGAAGGCCAGCACCTGTTTGGTTTGCAGGTCGTACACACCCTTAAAGTCGGGGCCGTCGCCAATCGGCCACGTCAGCGGCACCACGGTAATTTTCAGAATGTTCTCGATCTGCTCCAGGAGTTCGAAGGGGTCCTGGGCCGGGCGGTCCATCTTGTTCACGAAGGTCAGGATGGGAATACCCCGGTTGCGGCACACCGCGAACAGTTTCTCGGTCTGCGTCTGCACCCCACGCGCGGCGTCCAGCACCATCAGGGCGCTGTCGGCGGCGGTCAGGGTGCGGTAGGTATCCTCACTGAAATCCTGGTGTCCAGGCGTGTCCAGCAGGTTGATGTGGCGACCGGAAAACTCGAAGGTCAGGGCGGAACTGGAAATAGAAATTCCTCGCTGCTGCTCGATGCTCATCCAGTCGGACTTGGTGTGAGAGCGGCCTTCCTTGGCGGTGACGCTGCCCGCTTCCAGAATCGCGCCTCCGTACAGCAGCAGCTTTTCGGTAATGGTCGTTTTACCCGCGTCGGGGTGAGAAATAATGGCAAAAGTGCGGCGGCGGGCAATCTCAGTGGTCAGGGTCTTGTCGGCCAATGCGGCGGCTTTTTCGGCCACTGTGGGTTCAGTGACGGTCTGTTCTGGCCGGGTGGCGGTCAATTCGGCCCCGTCCTGCACATCGGGCTGAGTGGGAAGACTGGTCATAAAAAAACTCCTGCGGGCCTGATAGACAGCGGCCCGGACGGTGAATCGAGGCTGTGTGCTCGGTGATGTGGTCTGGGAACTGGGTGGTCCCGCCTTCAACTCACGCTCCAGACTGTGCCGTTTCCCTGGCGAGGCCGCCCAAACAGGGGTCAACCTCTTCATTTCCACTGCACAGTCCGTCCTTCGCTTCTCGCTTTGCTCGGTTCATCTGACGATGAACGGCGAGAAACCTAGGTTGGCGTGAGGCGGCGCGTCATACGCTCAGTATACCGCGTCCTCCCTCTCTTTCGACACCGACGCAATCATTTTGTCTGGATTGTCTTGATGACCTGACATGAACTGGCCCTCACTGCGGCCTGGCTGACATGCAGCTGAAGTGGGCCTGCTCTTCTGGAACAGAGCCGGAAGACACCCTATTGATCCGGACTCTCGTCAAAGACCCAAAAAACCATCACACGACCTATTGATCAACTTGTAGTTCTGGGAGACCCGATGAACTCCACACCCCGCTCTACCCGCGCCCCACTCACCGCTTGCGTCCTCGCCGTGTTGGCCCCTGTGTCTGGGGGTCAGGCACAGTCCACCCCCACTATCATGAATGTGGCCACCAGTCCCAACGGTTCAACAGCGGCCGAGATGTTCCGCGACCTGGGACGCGTGTGTACATCGGCCGCGTTCCTCAGACAGCGGCAGACTTCGGGCAGCGTAGAGAACATTCAACTGCTGCTGGAAAACAAGGTGGCTCTGGCTTTCGTTCAGCTCGATGTGCTGAAAGCCCGCGACCAGATTGATCAGGACCCCCGCGCCAAAGACCTGCGGGTGCTGTTGCCGCTGAACTTTGATGAAATTCACCTGATCGCCAAGCGGCCCACGAAGGACGTCTTTGGCCGGATCAAGGGCGTCACCGCTTTTAGCAGTCTGGGTGGAAAGCGGGTGGGCGCGTGGGGCGGCAGCGTGATTACCGCCCAGATTCTGAAAGCCAAAACAAAAAGCACCTATACGGTGGTGCCGCTGAATGACCGTGCAGCTGCGCTCGCCGCACTCAGCGCAGGACAGATCGACGCGGTGGTGGCCGTGGTCGGACAGCCTGCCGAGTGGGTCAATACTCTGAATCCCGCCATGTTTACCCTGGTTCCCCTCGATATTCCGCAGGGGAGCCTGAACGGGTTCTACCGTCCGGCCCGGCTGCTGTACCCCAGATTCGGCACGGCGATCAATACCTATAGTGTGCAGCGCCTCCTGATCACCCGCAATTTTAAGACCGCCGAACGCAGAGTGCCGCTGCTGGCCTACCAGAAATGCGCCCTTACCAGGCTGACTACCCTGCAGGAAACAGAAGGGATGCACCCCAAATGGAATGAAGTGACCTTCAAAGAAAACGACTGGCCTCTGTTTAAATAAAGCTGAAACAATGCTGTGTGCCTGCTCAGGCTTCCACGTCGGCGGGGTCGATGCCACACCAGGCCATCAGAGATACCCGTGAGCCGGAAATGTCCAGCAAACCCATTGCGGTCAGCACCATTATTGTGGCCGCCTCCCGCTCGGTAGGATCAGGGAACAGGCCGTTGCGCCGGAGCGTCAGGGTCATCACTTCCAGCGCCGTCCGCTTGTTGCCGTCGCTGAAGCCGTGATCGTGGGCCAGCGTGTAGCCGATGGCTGCAACTTTGGTCAAAAACGTGCTGTAGGCATCTTCGCCAAAAGCGCTGTCTACCGCTTTGGCGGCAGCACTCTCAATCACCCTTTCATGGGCGATTCCAACCCGGCCCGGCGACGTTTGCAAATGCGGTCATGGGCGGCATAAATAAAGCGTGCTGTGGGGTAATCCTGCCCTCTATGACGGTAAAAATATCTTTCAGAAGACCCCACGCCTACAGCGTCGCCAGCAGATCAAGAATCTTCTTGTCGGCGCGGATTTCCTTCTCCATCCATGCCTCAATTTCGGCGTCCGTCTGCTCTGGGCGGGTTCCCGGCTTGATTTCTTTCAGCGTGCGGAACACGCGGGGCTGCTCGTCGTTCTGGCTGTTGTCACTCTGTACAGGCATCTTTTCCCCTCCCCGCCGGACGGCGCTCCCTTCCACTCTGTCACAGCCCGCGACCCGGCTTTCTGACCACCCACACAGTCTCCAGCCCCCATTCTTTCGGATGACGCGCCTAAATGAGAAGCGTGTTAGCGTTGCTCATGACCCCATCGGTGCGCCTGCCCAGCGCCATTATCGCTACCGCCATCGCTTCCGTCGCCTTTTTTGCCACCGGATTTGTGGTGGTGCGCGGCCTTGCAGACGTCAAAAATGCCAGCGACGTGATCAATGTGACGGGCAGTGCTAAGCGTAACATTACCAGCGATCTGGCGGGGTGGACATTCACGGTTCGCAGCAGCGACGACGGCAATTTGCAGACGGCGTACCGGGCTTTTCAGGGGGCACAGCCTGCTCTAGAGGCGTTTTTGCGGGCGCAGGCTTTTTCTGCCTCTGAACTGAGGCGCGAGCCAGTGAACGCGGGGCCGCAACAATACACAGTCATTGAGGACGTGAACGGCGAAAACGCCGAAGTGCAGCGCACGCGCTACGTGGTCAGCCAGACCTACCGCGTGCAGTCCAGCAACATTGCCAAGCTGCAAACTGCGGTGGGCGCGGCGACGGCAGCCTTCGTCAATGCCAGTACGGGCGGCGTCAGCATCGAAAGCGGCGACGTACAGTACCTCTACACCAAGCTGAGCGACGTGCGCGTGCAACTGCTGGAAGAAGCCAGCAAAGACGCCCAACGCCGCGCTCAGGCCATTGCCCAGAGTGCCGGAAACTCCATCGGGGCCGTGAAAAATGCCCGCGTGGGTGTATTCCAGATTACGCCCCGCTTTGAGACGAGCGTGGAAGACACCGGCAGCTACGACACCACAGCACTGGAAAAAGACGTGACGGCAGTGGTAGAGATTGATTTTGTGGTGAAGTGATTGAAGCAGAGCTACTGTTCAGGAGCTATCAATCCAGCCTGCGCCAGATACTCATAGGTGACACTGACACGCTCATGCACACCTAGCAACTCTGCCAACTTCAGGCTTCTTCGCCACCATGAGGCAGTGAACAGAAGTTCCATATCTTCGATTCTATCGGTCAACATTTGCAGTGCCAAGCCGTATTCTCCATGACTGATCCAATCTGTGGCGTCTTCAAAAAGGAGTTGAGCGACCTCGGCAGAGAGCTGGACTTGATCCTCTTGCAGTGAATTGACAACTTCTTGCAGCAAGGGGTGGATTATTCTAGATTCCAAAGCCGCCTCCAATGTCCCCAACCGCGCCGCAATCAGCGTTTGGGGACTTGTGTTGTAGCCGCCTGCCATCACCAGAACCAGGGGAATGCCGCGCAGGGCGGCCCAGCGGCAGAGCTGGTCATCCCGCTCGCGCACCCCGGCAGGCGTGAGGGCGAGGCGGCCCAACTGATCGCCTTCCAGCACATCGGCCCCCGCGAGGTAAAAGACAAAATCAGGGGCGAAGGCGTGCAGCGCAGAGAAAACCGAGTCTTGCAATGTCGCCAAATACGCCGCGTCACTGGTGCCGTCAGGCAGGGCCACATCCAACCCGCTGATCTCCTTCTGAAACGGGTAATTGTTGGCTCCATGCACGCTGACGGTGAACACGCGGGGTTCGGCGGCAAAGATGGAGGCCGTGCCGTTGCCCTGATGCACGTCCAGATCAACAATGGCAATCCGGGTGGCCCGGCCTTCATTCAAGAGCCACTGGGCGCTGATGGCCACGTCGTTGAGAAAGGAAAACCCCTCGGCGTGAGCGCGGTAGGCGTGGTGCGTGCCGCCGCCCAGGTTGATGCCGAGGCCCAGCGCCAAAGCGTCCTGGGTGGCGGCCAGAGTTGCGCCGCTGCTGGCCAGACCGCGCTCCACGACGGCAGGCGACCACGCGAACCCCAGCGCCCGTTCCTCGGCCCGCGTCACCTCTCCGGCCCGCCAGCGGCGCAGATAGTCGGCGTCGTGGACGCGCTCGGCCAATTCCCAGTCCAGCACCGGGGCATCCAGCAGCGGCAGCCTCTCCCCTGCTCCGGCCAGCAATGTTTCGCGGAATTCGGCGGGCAAGAACTGACGGCGTGGCGGCGGGCCAGCCGCAAACGACGTGCCGAGAAAGGCCGTGAATGCGCGGTAGGGATGTGGGAAGGTGGACACTCAAGGAAGGTTATCCTGCGGGCATGGCCGTCACCCTACGCCCACTGCACCCCGGCGACGAGCAGGCCGCCGTGCGCTGGGCTGCCGACCCGGAATTCTGCCTGGCCGCAGGCTGGACGCCCCACCTTGCCCCGTGTCTGATCAGCAAGCACTGGAAGCGTCTGATTGCCGGAGCAGACCCAGACTTTCTGCGGCTGGGGGTAGAAGAAGATGGAGCACTTCTAGGCTACGTAGACCTCGCCAACAGGCAGACCCACACCGCAGAACTGGGCGTGGCGATTGGCGAACGGACGCAGTGGGGGCGTGGGCTGGCAGCTCAGGCGTGCAATTTACTGCTGGCACAGGCATTTGGCCCGCTTGGGCTAACAACGGTCAGGGCACAGGTTCATGCGCCCAATACCCGCTCCCACCGGCTGATGCTGGGGCTGGGATTCACAGTGATGGGGTCGGGCGAGCCGGAACTGTACCGGGGGGAGTGGGTGGAGGTGGTGTGCTATGTGCTGGGGCGGGCCGACTTCGAGCAGGCTTCCGCACCGCCCTAGCCGTTCGGACAGGCCAGCGCCCCCACCATTCGCCCGGCGTAGTTTTAGCCTTCCAGACGCATTCTATGGGCATGACGAATACAGACGATATGAACTTCAGCGACATGAGCAAGATTTCGGAGAGCTTGGCGGACGCCGCGCAAACGGCGGGACAATATGTAGTGACGGTGTTGACTGGCGGGCCAGCCACCGTGAGCGGCACAGTGATTGCCGATGGACAGGTGCTGACTGCCGCCCACGTGCTCCACGGCGACGAAGTGAAGGTTCGCACGGCAGACGGACGGGAACTGACCGCCACAGTGGCAGGGCGTGACCCCTCCACCGATCTGGCCCTGCTGCGGGTCGAGGGGTTGACGATGCCCGCCGTGACCGCCAGCAACGGAACGCGGGTGGGCGAATTGCTGCTGGCCGTGGGCCGCCCCATGCACGGCCTACAGGTCACGCTGGGCCTGATGGAACGCGCCGCGCCGCCTGAGCGTGGGCCGCTGCGGGGCTGGCTGGATGCTGGAGCCGCTCCTTTTCGCGGCGTCACTGGGGGCGCACTGGTAGATGCACGCGGCGGCCTGGTGGGCATTTTGAACGCAGGCGTGAGCCGGGGAACCCTGCTGGCCGTACCCGCAGCCCGCGCCCTGCGGGTTGCCGAGCTGCTGAACACGGCGGGCCGCGTGCCTCGCGGCTATCTGGGCCTGGCCACCCAGCCTGTTCACTTTCCTGAGAGCCAACAGCCCGGAACGCAGGCCGAAGCAGGCAGCGACGCACCCAAGCCCGAAGAACGTGGCGGGCGCGGCGAACATGGCCCACGCCGGGCAACCGGACGGGGCGAGCGCGGCGGCCCGATGTGGGAGGGCAGGCGAGATGGACGCGGCTGGAATGGACGCGGCGGCCCCGGTTGGGGTGGCCCCCAGCGTGGACGCGTCGGTCTGACCGTCGTGCAGGTAGAAGCAGGCAGCCCCGCCGCTACCGCTGGCCTGTTGGTAGGCGACGTGCTGCTGGCGCTGGATGGTCAGGCCGTGCGGCATCCCGGCGAGTTGCTGGAGCGGGTGCGCGAGCGGGCCGGAGAACCGCTGGCTGTGCTGGTGCTGCGCGGTGGTCAGGAAACCGACGTAACCGTCACTGTCGGAGAACGCTGAAGCCTTGCCCCAGCCCCAGTCTCTGCAGCGGCCCGTGCGCGTAGCATCAGGCATGATTGAGCCTGCCGCGTTGCCCGCCCACCTGCTGCCCTCGGTGCGGGTGGCGGTGCGCTCCGCGATGTTGCGGGCCGGGGTAGAAAGCCTGCTGGCGGCGGCGGGCCTGAGCGTCCAGAGCAGCGACCACACCGAAACCGACGTGCTGATCGTGGACGATACCTGGCTGGCCGACCCGGACGCACTGGCTGACGCTCTGGCCGCATCCGGGGCAATCGTGGCGCTGGGTGCGGGAGCCTGG
>JAQBPF010000324.1 GCA_028287665.1 Deinococcus sp.
GCATACGGAGGGCAGCTTTCTTTACCTGATACCGTTTTTAATAATTTAGCCGCAGATTACTACGGGAATCCCCTGAGGACCGACGAGCGTATTACTCTGAATGCCATAAGCATCAAAGCCATAAATATTAACGAAAGTGGTCCCCTGATTGACTGGATTGACAATGATGGCCTGAGGCTTCACAGACTGTGCAGAAACTCCAGATTTTGTCAGGCTCAGGGGTGCCATGCCAGGTTGGAATACATAGTTGAAGACATCGCGTCCTGAGTAGTCAGGCGAGAAGACCGACGTACGTTTCTCTACAGTCGTGTTATTACTGCCTTGAAATTGCACTGCCAATTGAGAAAGCGGGCCGTTCCAACTAACGTCCATGTAAACCGTAGTTGCGCGGTCATTGCAGATTACGTATTCGGGCTTTAGGCCACCGTTTCCATCAGGAACATTTCTGTACCAGTCAGTGGTGTAGGAGTTGAGAGCAGTGATTGTCAGTGGGCCGCCAATATCAACGCTGCCACCGCAACTTGCCAACGCTGCACTTAATCCGACCAGACCTAGCAACAATTTTTTCATGTCTCTACTGTCCCTCATGAAACTGATGTGGACGTGATGTGGCCTTAAGGTGCCTTGAGATTCTCGTCTCATCTGGGGGTTAGTGTGAGTAATCCTCATTTTGTTGCTCAGCCCAGTGAACAAGTTGTCATTTAGCGGGTCTTTAGTCTTCACTCATGCGGCACATTTGAGACAGTCGCGCTACACTTGCGCCTAAGCATGGCCAGCGTTGATCCTCAAGTTGTTTTCGTCGTCTCGCGGGACCGCACCCGTGCGTCTCTTCTCGCACCCAGTCTTCCTTCTGCCGAAGTGCTGTACATCAGTGATGCGGAAACACTGCTGCGTGAAGCGCATGTGAGACCGCCTCATGTGGTGTTGCTGTACACCGATACGCCCGGTGTGCCGCTGGCTCAGGTGCTTCCGTTGCTGCGCCAACGTGCCGAGCTGGCAGGCACGCACTGGCTGGCCGTTGGCACGCAGGGACTGGGGGCGCTGCTGGTGGCCGGGGCCGACGCACTGATCAGCGATACCACGCCTCTGGAGGCCGTAGTCACGCAGGTCAAAACGCTGTTGGGGCGGGTGCAGCAGTACCAGGACAACCTGGAACGGGTGATGCAGTTGCAGCGCCGCATGGACACCTGGGAACATGAGGAACGGATTCGGGACCAGTTGGTACATATGCTGGTGCACGACCTCAAAAACCCGATTGCTGCTGTGATGGGGCTGCTGGAAGTGGTCGAAGACGATGCCCGTGTGCCGGACGATTCCCGCGACCTGATCAAGGTGGCCCGTGATGAAACCCAGCATTTGCTCCACCTGGCCGTCAATATGTTGGATGTCCGCAAGATTCAGGCCGGAAAAATGCACCTGCGCCGAGAACTGATGTTCAGCCCGATGTTTACCGAAGTGATCGAGCTGGCGCGTGGTGACGTGGGCAGCGGCCTGCGTGACCGGCATGTGCGGGTCGAAGTGGAACCCGGCCTCAGTCCGGCCAGTGCCGACCCGGAAATTCTGCGCCGCGTGATGGCCAACCTGATCAGCAATGCCATGAAGCACACCACCACCGGGGGCGTCATCACGCTGATCGTGCGGCAGGGCAAAGAAGATGTGCAGTTCCTGATCCGCGATGATGGCGAGGGCATTCCCGCCGAAGACATTCCTAACCTGTTCGCGGCCTTCGAGCAGAGCCGCCTCACGCTGCACGGGCGCTTTGATACGGGTATGGGACTTGCTTTTTGTAAGCTGGCCATCGAAGAACACGGCGGCACGATTGTCGTCGAATCCGAGCGGGGCAAGGGCGCCACCTTTACCTTTACGCTGCCCCTTGCCCAGGACGGCGACGACGAGGATTTTGCAGAACTGCTGAACTGAATCTGTACCGGAGCCTCAGTTGGCCGGGAAGAAGGCCCCCGGTCGCCATCTGCGGTGGCCCGACGAGCCCTATTTTTACCTTCTCCATACGGTTCCCCCTCTGGTCGGCTGGGGCGCGTTAGGCTGGCCTCCAACCACAAGGAGGACGTAGCCTATGACCCAAGATGCAAGTGAGCCCTTCCGCGCCCTGCGGATGGTCAAAGATGAGGCAGGCATTCGGGCCGAGTTTCAGACCCTGCCGTTGTCGGCCCTCCCAGACGCAGACACGCTGGTGCGGGTGCAGTATTCCAGCCTGAACTACAAAGACGGCCTGGCGGTGGCGGGCAAACCCGGCGTGCTGCGGAGCTACCCCATGACCCCCGGTATAGATCTGGCTGGAACGGTCATGTCATGCGAATCGGGCCGATTTGAACCCGGCGACGCAGTGATCCTGACGGGCTGGGGCGTGGGCGAGCGCACCGATGGTGGCTATGCCGAGCGGGCGCGGGTGCGCTCTGAATGGCTGGTGGCCTTGCCGCCCGGAAGCACGGCGCAGTGGGCCATGAGTGTGGGCACGGCGGGCTTTACAGCTATGCTGGCGGTCATGGCGCTCGAAGATCACGGCGTCACGCCAGAGGGGGGAGAGGTGCTGGTGACGGGCGCGGCAGGCGGCGTAGGCAGCACCGCCGTGGCTCTGTTGGCCGCCGCAGGCTTCAACGTGACTGCCAGCACAGGCCGCCCAGCCGAAGCCGATTACCTGCGGAGTCTGGGCGCGGCCACCATTATCGGGCGCGAAGATCTGCCTGCCCTCAAGCGTCCGCTGGAAAAGGAGCGCTGGGCAGGCGTGATCGACAGTGTGGGCGGCTCGACCCTGGCAGGCGCGATTGCCTCGACCCGGACGCACGGGGCCGTTGCGGCCTGCGGCCTGGCGGGCGGCAGCGATCTGCCCACCAGTGTGTTTCCGTTCATCCTGCGCGGAGTCACGCTGGCCGGAATCGATTCGGTCACCTGCCCGATGCCGCGCCGCCGCGCCGCGTGGGACCGCCTGGCCCGCGACCTTCCCGCCGAACGCCTGAGCGACGTGACCCAGCTTCATCCACTGGCAGACGTGCCTGCGCTGGCCCAGCAAATCCTGGCCGGACAGGTGCGCGGGCGCGTGGTGATAGAGGTGGGCTGACCACCTTCGGGCGTTGAAGGCGAGGAGCGCCGTAAAGGCTGGGCCAGGAACGCACCATCAGCGTTCCTGGCCCCTGGTCTGTGACCGCTTTAAAGGCTCAGTTGCCGACTGTCAGCGTTCCCAGATCGGTGCTGGGGTTGGCTGGGCCAAGATTTACGCTCCGTTCGACCTGGGGCTCGCCCACCTCTCCGTACACACCGTTGCTGTTGAGGTCACGCCCGGCCACCGCCCGGAACGTGCCGTTGGGCAGCAGAGCGCTGAAGCGGCCCAGGCTGTCCAACACGGGTTGATAGGCGTTGCCCGCGGCATCCTGAAGGCGCAGGCCCACGCTACTGCTGGTGGCCGGGGCGTTCAGGGCGGCGGCGGCATTGATCATGCCGAACCCGAACTGTGGGTCGCGTCCTGCCGCGCCGAGGTCGGTGGCGGTGGCGTTCATGCGGGCCAGCGTATCGGCGGCGGTGCTGGTCACGCCTTTGCTGATCAGCAGGGCGGCCAACGCTGCCACCTGCGGCGCCGCCTGACTGGTGCCCGATTCGGGCATATAGGTCGGCTGGTTCAGGCCGTAATCCCATCCGGTCGAAAAAATCATGTCAGGAAAAGTGATGCCGTTGATGGTCCCACCGTTGAAGGTGGTCGGCGTGTAGGGATCAGTTCCGCCGGGGGCGCTGAGCTGCACGGCTCCATAGGCGCTGCTGTAGGTGGCGTGTGCCGGGGCGCTGGCACCCGACAGAGACACGCTGCCCACCGAGACGGCGGCCTCACAGGCGGCAGGATAGTTGGGCACGTTGTTTCCGGCGTTGCCAGCGGCGGCAACGACCAGGGCCCCGGCGCTGCGGGCCTCGGCAATCGCCTCACACATGGGCGCGGCAGTTTCCGCAGAAATCTCTCCACCCAGGCTCAGGTTCATGACCTGTGCCGGATGAGGATTGACGGTGCGCACGCCGTTGACCAGCACACTCTGGCCCGCCGCATAGCGTACGGAGAGGGCCACGTCGGCCAGCGTAATATCTCCCTTCGCATCGATGGCCCGGATCGGCAGCACCTTGATGGGTGCCAGGTAAGACGCGCCGACGACGCCACTGGTGCTGCACGCGTCGCAGCCTACCGGGGCGATGGTGCCCCAACGCGCCGCAATGATGCCGGTCACGTGTGTGCCGTGGCTGTCTATGGCCCGACTCTGTACCCGCTCGGGCGTGCTGGGGTCGGTGGGGTCGGTGTCCATGCTGTTGCCGTCGCCGTTGGTGGGGTCGCTCAGCACGTCCAGCGCTCCTTCACCGGGCTTCCAGAGCTGCCCGGCGAGGTCCGGGTGGTCAAAGCGGACGCCCGTATCAATCACGGCCACTGTTACAGGCCGGGTATAGCTGCCGCCCTCCATATCGCGCCAGACGGCTCCGTAGCCCAGCAGCGGAAAGGCCCATTGCAGGCCTGCGTATTGGTCGGCCGGGACCACTGGCCCAGCAGCCTGTTGGCGCAACACCGCGTTGGGTACGGCATATTCCACGTTCGGGTCAGCCCGCAACGCCTCCAGGGCGGCGGCTGTATCCGCAGTCTCCAGCACGATGCTGCGGCCTCCCAGATTCCGGCGGGCAGCAGGCGAGATGCCCAACCGGTTCAGCACGGCGGCAGAGCGCTGCACACTCTGTGACTGGCCCGTCTGCGCGGCACTGCTCAACGTGGCCCCTGCCAGGGCTGCACCGTGAACAGCGGCAGACCTGTACTTGACGATCACACCCCGCGCTTCTGCCGCCGCTCCACCTGACCCACCAGAAGGCCCTGCAAGAGGCTGTGCCGTTATCTGTGCGTCGGTGCCGCTGGCCTTCAGGCTTTGGGCGGTCTGGCCGTCCACGACGCGGCCAGTGAGGGTGTAATTGTTTGCGTTTACCGTCCAGATGGCTGTGCCGCTGTTGGTCCCCGAAGTCCAGCTGAGGGTCAGATCACTGCTGAGCTTGGGCATGTTGGCCGCCGTCTGGGGCACCAGGGCCCGGTACGCCGTCACAGTCACGTTCACGTCTCCGGTTCCCGACAGCGCCGAGACACTGAGCCAGTCGGGCACGTTGACCACCCTCCAGGTGCCTTTAAAGGCCTGCTTGGCGGTACCGGAGATGTCGGTACTCAGGTTGATGGTCTGGTCGCTGAGACTGGACGGCAGAACGGGTTCAGTCGGTTGCAGGCAGGCCGTCAGCGAGAGGGTCAGCAGCGCAGCAAGAGGCGAACGCAGATGCGGGGAGCGTTTCATTGTGCTCAGATTCGCACACTCGGGTTACTCCAGACTGACAAATCTGCACTGACAAATTTGGCTGGAGCGTGCATCATGGGCGGCGTGCCCAGTGGACGAGTTCATAATCTGATCAATATTGCCGTGTATGCCGTGGTGGCAGGCGGCGTTCTGATCGCTTCCAACCAGCAGAGGGCGGACGTGACGGCCACGCAGGCGCTGTATTTCACCCTGGCCTACTTTGCCGGAACCTTCCTGCTCTCGCCTGACCTCGATCTGGCGGAGGGACAGGTGGACAGCAAGCGGCGTTGGGGGGTATTGGGGTTTTTGTGGGCCCCCTACGGCATGATGTTCAGCCACCGGGGGCTCTCTCATACCTGGGTCCTGGGACCACTGACCCGGCTGGCCTACCTGGCCATCATGGTAGGCATCGTGGCCGGACTGCTCTTCTTCCTGTGGCCCGGACTCCGCCTGCCCGCCCTGCCGCAGCCCTTCATTCTCGCCGACCTCTGGCCTGCGCTGCTGCCGCCCCTGCTGGGCTATTACCTCAGCCAGTGGCTTCACCTGATTGCCGATGGCGTGCGCCCAGACCACGGCATGCGGCACGGCCTCAAAAAGATTCGCAGGCGGTTCTAGCGGGCCACCGTCTGCACCGAGTGGTCAGGACAACACGCCCTGTAACCCGGCATTGATAAAGCGGTCCAATGTAGAGGCCAGCCGGGCAATATCGGCAGCGCTCAGGCGGTTGTTGACCGCGTTGGTGGCCATGCCCTGCAGCAACTGACTGATGCAGGCCAGTAAAAAAGGCTGTCTGGACGTGCCCTGTGGGGGCGGAAAGTGGGTTTCCAGACGGCGTTCCAGTTCTGTCAGTACGGCCTGCCGCCGCGCCGCGAACACCGGGCCACCACCGCTTTGCAGCAGGGTCAGCAGGGCGCGTTCATTGACCAGCAGCAAAAACAGCTCGCCAAAGGGCCGGGCATTGGCGTCGGTGGCCCGCAGATTGGCCAGAAAGGGGGCCAAGCGCGTTTCAAATTCGGCCAGTCGGGCATCCAGCAGCGCCGTCAGAACCGCTTCGGTAGACGTGAAATAGGCGTAGATGGTGGGCCGCGACACTCCCAGATGGCTGGCCAGATCGCCCATAGACACGGCCTCAAAACCGCGCGAGGTGAACAGCGTCTCGCTGCCGTCCAGAATTTGCTGGCGGCGGTCGGCACTGGGCAGGCGGCGGCGGGCGTCCGGCGGCCTTGGAGAGGGCAGGGAAGAGGACATAGGATTAGGCTACCACGTTCCTGACAGAGTGTCACTTGACAGATTGACAGATAGGGGTCATGCTGCTGCTATTGACAGGTTGTCACCTGTACCTCCCCGTTCTCCTCCCTTTTTGCCCCCGAGGTTTCCCTATGACCGAACCTGTAGTCCCCAATGTTCCGACCCCAGAGTCCCCCCCGGCCCGATCTCGCGGCCTGCTGGCCGATATCCGCGCCCTGACTCCCACAGAGCGGGGGCTGTGGCGAGCGCCGCTGATGTGGGCGGCATCGCTGGCAATTCTGTTTATTCCGGTGGTCTACGTGGCGCTGTATCTGGGCAGTGTCTGGGACCCCTACGGCAACCTGCCTCGCCTGCCTGTGGCGCTGGTCAATAGCGATGCGGGGGCCACCACACGCGGCGAACAGGTGAATCTGGGCCGCGATCTGGTCACCAGACTCCGTGAAGACCCGCCCGTCAAGTTTGTTTCCTACCGCACCGAGGCCAGTGCTCAGGCAGCGGTGCGGCGCGGCGAGATGTATTTCGCCCTGACCATTCCGGCCAACTTTTCGGCGCAGGCGGTCAAGGGAGAGAGCAGCTCACACGGGCTTCTGCATCTGTACAGTGCGCCCGGCCTCAGCTATTTCGCCAGCCGGGTGGGCAGCAGCCTGACCGAGCGTCTCACCACCGACCTCAATTCAGAACTCGGCAGCCGCCGCTGGGAAGTGGTGCAGGCCAGCCTCAGCGACGTGCAGCAGGGATTCCGCGACCTCAAAACTGCCACCGGAAAATTGCGGGACGGCGCAACCACATTGGCACAGGGCACCACGACCCTGACCACCGGGGCCAACGATGTAGCGGCTGGCGCGGGCCAGTTGGCGGCGGGCAGCACCCGGCTGACGGCTGGAGCCCAGGACCTGTCTGGTGGTGTGGGCCAGTTGACGGACGGCGTAGGCAAACTGTCGGGCGGACTCAGACAGCTTGAAGCTGCGGCCCCCGGACAGGCGCAACTGGCACCGCTGCAAACGGGAGCCAAGGCTCTGGCAGGCAGCGCCACGCAGTTGTCCAAGGGCCTCAACACCCTGAAGGGGGGCGCAGATCAGCTGGTCGCCGGAGCCGCCCGCCTGCAAACAGGCAGCAGGCAGGCCAACGCTGGAGCAGGTCAACTGGCGGCCCAATTGCCCAGTCTGTCCAGCGGTCTGGTGACCTTGCAGGGCGGCGCTGGGAATCTGGCGGGCGGCGCAGGCCAACTGGCGGCGGGCGCTGCTGGAACGCCCTTGGAGCCCGGAGCCACAGCTCTGCAAACGGGAGCCACCCGTCTGGGTGCAGGCATCACGCAGGCGCAGGCAGGAGCACAGAAAGCCGCCACAGGGGCCGCCGCACTGGCCAAAGGAACGGCGGCGGTGGAGAAGGGCGCGGCCAGCCTGAACGCGGGTGCAGGGCAGCTGGCTTCCGGCGTAACCAAAGCGGCAGCGGGCTCGGCCCAACTGGCCACTGGGGCCAACCAGCTTCAGGACGGGGTCGATACCCTGGTGGCGGGCAATCTCAAGCTGAAGGCGGCGCTGGGAACGGCCACCGCTGCCCTGCCCAAGCCAACCGACCTGACCACCCTCAAAGGCGGCGCGGCTACCCTGGCGGCCCGCAGCGGCGACCTTGCTGGCGGCGCGGCCACCCTGGCCACGGGCGCACAGGACCTGGCCAGCGGCGCGGCCCGCCTGCAAGATGGATCGCAACAGTTGCAAGAAGGCCTGACCACCCTTTACGCCAAAATTCCCAGTCAGACAGAGCAGTTGGGCGGCGATCCGGCGGGCCTGTCACGCAGTGTGCAGACGGTGACCCGTGAATTTGCGCCTGTGGGCAGCAACGGCGCGGCCTTCGCCCCCTATTTCATGGCCCTGGCTCTGTGGGTCGGCTGCACGCTGACCACCTTCATCTTCCCCTACCTTCTTATTCCCGAGAGTGCCCGTGCCAGTTCTCAGGCGGCGCGGGTGCTGCGTAAATTGATGGTGCCTGCCGTGCTGGTGCTGGGGCAAGCCGGGCTGGTCCTGCTGGGCGTTGATCTCCTGGGCGTCAAGTTTCAGAATCCTGGGCTGGTGATTCTGACGACGTTGGCGGCCAGCCTGACGTTCATGGTCCTGATCTTGGCGCTGAATCTGCTGCTGGGTGCGGCTGGACGGTTGCTGGCGCTGGTGCTTTTGGTGCTGCAACTTGCGGCCTCTGGCGGCAGCTATCCCGTCGAACTCAGCCCCGGCGTGTTTCAGGCGATTCATACTTTTATTCCCGTCACCGACGTGATCAATGCCCTGCGCTACGCCATGTTCGGTGCCTATGAAGGCCAGTACGCCACGTTCATGCTCCGAATGGGCCTAATCGCGGTGGTGAGCCTCGCGGTGGCCCTGCTCAGCCGCGCCCGCTGGCAATACGCCCCGGACCGACTCTTCCGTTCGCCGCTCTTTACCGATGTGGGCTGACCCTGGATCAGTAGACGTGGATTGAGGCCAGACTCGGCCCCAGTTGCTAAAACATGCAGAAAAGTGCGGTAACA
>JAQBPF010000331.1 GCA_028287665.1 Deinococcus sp.
CTCTCCTCGAGCGCAGTTACTGGCGCGACCTCAGCGGCACCTGGCGATTTTGTATTGAAGACGCCGGGCAGTGGCAGCATCCCAGCGAGGTCGTCTTTGACCGTGAAAATCAGGTGCCCTATGCGCCGGAAAGCGTTCAGAGCGGCATTCATGATGAAGGCTTTCATTCGGTGGTGTGGTACGGCCTGACCCTGGCACCCACCGCCGAAGACCGTGAAGGAAGGCTCCTGCTTCATTTTGGGGCCGTCGATTATGCCGCCACCGTCTGGGCCAACGGGCGTCTTGTCGCGCAGCATCAGGGCGGCCACACACCGTTCACTGCGGACATCACCCAACAGGCGCGGGCCAGCGATACGGTCGAGATTGTGGTGCGGGCGCAGGACAATCCGCATGATCTGGCCAAACCACGCGGGAAACAGGACTGGCAACGTCACCCGCATTCCATCTGGTATCCGCGGACCACAGGCATCTGGCAGACCGTCTGGCTGGAGCGGGTGCCTGAAACCTACCTGCACAAGCTGCGGTGGTCTTCGGATCTCCAGCGCTGGCAGATCGGCGTGGAGTTGGAGGTCAGCGGGCCGGTACTGCCGGACCTGAGCGTGCGTGTGCGGCTCTACCGCAACGAAGCGCTTCTGGCCGATGACCGTTATGGACTGACCGTGGCGGAACTGTCGCGCCAGATCGCCCTCTCCGACCCCGGCATCGACGACTTCCGCAACGACCTACTGTGGAGTCCGAACCATCCCCAACTGCTGAATGCGGTGGTGGAACTGATGGTCGGAGAAACGGTCATCGACCGCGTGCAGAGCTATACGGCCCTGCGCTTTGTGGGCGTGACCGGAACCCGGTTTTTGCTGAATGGACGGCCCTATTACCTGAAAATGGTGCTGGACCAGGGCTACTGGCCGCAGAGCCTGATGACCGCCACGGACACCGAACTGCGCCGGGACGTGGAATTGACCCGGCAACTGGGTTTCAACGGCGTCCGCAAACATCAGAAGATCGAGTCTCCACGCTGGCTGTACTGGTGCGACGTGCTGGGCCTGCTGGTCTGGGAAGAAATGCCCAGTCCGTACCGGTTCACGCCGCAGGCGGTCCATTGCCTGATTCGCGAATGGACCGAGGTGCTGGAGCGCGACCGCTCACATCCCTGCATCGTGGCCTGGGTGCCGTTCAACGAGTCCTGGGGCGTGCCCGATCTGCCCACCAATCCGGCCCACCGCGACTATGTTCGCACGCTGTACCACCTGACCAAAACCCTGGACCCCACCCGCCCGGTCATCGGTAACGACGGCTGGGAGCATGTCGCCACAGATATTCTGACCATTCATGACTACGCCGACGACCCCGAAATGCTGCGGCGACGCTACGGCACACTGGAATCGACCCGGCTGTCACTGGAGCAGCAGCAGCCCGCCGACCGTGCATTGACCCTGGGCGATTTTAAGGCCGCCGGTCAGCCCGTGATGCTCTCCGAATTTGGGGGCATCGCTTATATTCCCGACCACAGCAGCGGCTGGGGCTACAGCCAGTCTCAAAACGAGGCCGACTTTGTGCAGGACTACGCGGCGCTCCTGGCCGCCATTCACGACTGTCACGGCTTATCAGGTTTCTGTTACACCCAATTGACCGACACGTTTCAGGAGAAAAACGGCCTGCTGTATGAGGACCGCACGCCCAAGGCCGATCTGCTGGATCTGGCCCGCCATACGCAGGGCAGCCGCACCGCACGCGAGATGACCATCGATCCGCTGATGAATCCCTACGGTCACGCCACACGCTGGCTGAATCAGGCAAGCCCCAGCCGCGGGCTGTTCGAGGTGACCGATCAAGCTGATCCTGACGAGCTCATGAGGAAATGAAGACCACAGCACCACTGAACAGCTAATTCTATTCCAACGTTCAGACAGGGCTTCTCAGCCGCTTGATCCTCAACAGGTCAGGCGGCTGAATCACGTCTGGTGGCCAAATTATCCGTTATAGAAAGTAGATTCCTGTTTTCCCTTTATGCTGGATCAGCATGACCCCATGTCATTTCATGTTTAGCGAGCGAACATCCTGTCAGAAAAAGGTCAGTCAAACGAGGTTAAATTAATTTAACCTTATGAAACCGCTCACGGCGCTTCTTCCCCGAGTATTTCACACCGCAGCTGAAGATCTTCCTGATCCCAACGTCTTGCTGTCCGAAGAAGGGTACTACGTCTATGCCACCAACACGCCCGGAATCAATGTGCCTGTCGTCTTCAGTGCCGACCTTCAGGGTTTCACCCTGTTGGGAGACGCCATGCCCGCGTTGCCCCACTGGGCGCGGAAGGGATTTACCTGGGCACCGGAAGTGGCGCAGATGGGGCAGCAATACGTGCTGTACTTTACGGCCCGGCTGAAGCGCAGCGGCTGTCAGGTGATCGGCGTGGCCACCAGCGAACGCCCCGAAGGCCCCTTCGTGGCCACCGCCCGCCCGCTGATCACCATGCTGGCGTTGGGCGGCGCGATTGACGCAAATGTGTTGACCACCACCACTGGAGAGCGGTTTTTGTACTGGAAGAACGACGGCAATGCGGTCGGCCAGGCCACCCAACTGTGGGGCGCAGCCCTGAGCGACGACGGCCTGAGCCTCATCAGCGACCCCGTGGCCCTGCTCACCGCCACCGAGCCCTGGGAGCGCGAACTCGTGGAAGCGCCGCAGGTGATCGAGGGCGACGGCGTGTTTCATCTGCTGTACTCCTGCGCCGATTTTGGAGACGAAA
>JAQBPF010000260.1 GCA_028287665.1 Deinococcus sp.
TTCTCGGCATTCTCGAAGGCCTTGTCGATGGTGGGGCTGAACTTCACGCCGCCCGCCTTGCCGCGCCCGCCCACATGAACCTGGGCCTTGACGACCACTGCCTGCCCGTATTCACGGGCGATGGTGCGGACCTCGTCGGGGGTGTAGGCCACTTTGCCGTCTTGCACGTTCACGCCGAATTGGCGCAGCAGTTCCTTGCCCTGATACTCGTGAAGTTTCACGGTTTCTCCTCTTTGGTTCCCACGCGGGAACAGTCTGTCTTGTGTTGACCCGCACATCAGCAGATGTCAGGCCGCCGTCTTTTCGTCCCGAAGAAGTATAAGCGCCGGGGAGCGGGGGCGGGCGAATGTCCCTGGAGTGGGGACAGCAAGACGGCCCCAAGTCAAGTCTCTTCCTCCACCTCTACCCCCTGGCCCGTCTGTTACCTTGACGGGCATGACACAACTTGCAGACTTGGAACAGGCGATGCGGCAGGCGGGTGTTGACGCCCTGTGGGTCAGCACTCCCGCCAATGTTCGGGCGCTGACCGGCTTTAGCAGCAGCGAAGACGGCAAGGTGCTGGTGGGTCCGGGCAACGCCGTGACGCTGTACACCGACGCCCGCTACAGCGTGCAGGCGCAGGAAGAATCGCGGGTGCCCAGTTTTATCGCCCGCCCACCGGAAACCTTTGAACACGCCGCAGAGAACCTCCGGGGCCTGCGGGTGGGCTTCGAGGCCGATCACCTGACCGTGGCGGGCCTGGAAGACCTCCAGACGCACTGGAGCGCCACGCTGGTGCCGCTGCGGGGCATGATCGCGGAGCTGCGGGCCATCAAATCGCCGGAAGAAGTGCAGGCCATTCGGGAGGCGCAGGCGGTGGCAGACCGGGTGTTTGCCGAGGTACGCCCGATGATCCGGGCTGGCGTGCGCGAACTGGATGTGGCGCTGGAGCTGGAGCTGGGCCTGCGCCGCGCCGGGGCCGAAGTGGGATTTGACGTGATCGTGGCGAGCGGGCCACGCGGGGCCATGCCGCACGGCGTTGCCTCTGAGCGCGTAATCGAAGACGGCGACCTCGTAACCATCGACTTTGGCGCGAGGCTGCACGGCTACCATTCCGATATGACGCGCACGCTGGCGGTGGGTACGCCTTCGGAGGAAATGCGGCGGGTGTACGGAGCTGTGCTGGAAGCTGAGGAAGCCGCCATCGCCGCCGTGAAACCGGGTGTGCGCTGCGCCGACCTGGACACCCTCGCACGCGGCATCCTGGAGCGGCACGGTCTGGGCGAGGCCTTCGCGCATTCACTGGGGCACGGCGTGGGCCTGAACATTCATGAGGCTCCTGGCCTCCGCAAAACCAGTGAAGAGGTGCTGGCGGCGGGCATGGTCATTACCATCGAGCCGGGCGCGTACCTGCCGGGCGTGGGCGGCGTGCGAATCGAAGACCTGTTGCTGGTCACGGAAGACGGCTATGAGGTGCTGAGTCTGACACCCAAGGAGGCCATATGAGGCGGTTGCTGCTGCTGGCGCTTTTGCTGCTCGCTCCAGCCTCTGCCGAACGGGTCTACCGCGTGCAGGCCGGAGATACGCTCTGGAAATTGGCGCAGCAAAGCGGCGTGACGGTGGCGGCCCTGCAACAACTCAATGACCTGTCGGGGCAAACCCTGGAGATCGGGCAGGTGCTGAAACTTCCCGGCGGTACGGATACGGCGCGGGTGGTGAATGAGGCAGCCCCGGTGTTTCAGCGCGGCTCGGCGGTGTATTACGGCGGGCGGGCCAACAGCCAGACCTCCATGACCGCCGCGCACCTGAGCCTGCCGTTTGGCACCTGGGTCCGTGTGACGCACAGCAGCACGGGCCGCAGCGTCGACGTACTGATCAATGACCGGGGGCCGTTTGGCGTTCCCAGCCGGATCATCGACCTGTCGCGGGAGGCGGCCTCGGTGCTGGGCATCGTGTCGCAGGGCATCGCTCCAGTCACGATCACGGTCTTATCGCGCCCCTGAATTCCTGGCCTGCCCGACCCCCGGCTGCATGAAGACCGTTCCTACTCTGTAGGCAGCGGCGGGAGTGTTAGAATCTCACGGGTTTCAACCACACAAGCTCAATCCCAACCTGTTTGTGTTTCACCCCACCGAGGAGGATGGTTTCAATGACGATGGAAACGGCACTGCTGACGCTGGACACGCTCGCGAAATACCTGAAGGAAAAAGAAGTTCAGCTGGATATGGAAGAGAACAACGGCCAGCGCTTCATTCGCATGGGCTGGCGCTTCGAGATGGGCGACGCCGCTGTGTTGGTCAGCGTCAACGACGGCCCCAACAACACCAGCCGTCTGGAAGTCACCTGCGTGACCCAGAAGCAGTACCCCGGACGCCGCGCCGAAATCGTGAACATGCTGAACGACCGCAACCGCGAACGCGCCTTTGCCCGCAGCATCGACGCCGACGGCAACGTATGGCTGGAGTACGTCGGCTTCTACCCCACCCTGGCCGAAATGCCTCAGGAAACCTTCGACACGCTGTTTGGCGGCGTACTGATGCACTTCCAGGACGACTACGCCACGCTGGAAGGCTACGTCGCAGGCAACGGAGAAATGCAGGTGCAGATGCCTCAGGCGTAAGCCTC
>JAQBPF010000263.1 GCA_028287665.1 Deinococcus sp.
TCTTTCCTCCACGGGGGAGAGGGTCTGGGGTGCCGGACGGCAGAGCTCTGCGGCAGGAGCCCGCAGGTGGAGTGGAGGAGTGCGGCGAGGTCATCAGACCCACAGCCTATCAATCTGCACTTCGCCCGGCAGGGTTTGTCAGGTGGACCTTAAGGGACCGGAAGGACGCTTGAGACTACGGAATCCGTCTGAGCCTCTGGAGGGCTGTTTTTACAGGTGGCCGGGACTGGCTGCTGCCGCGCCACAGCGTTGGGCCTGAAGCTTAGGTACGTTTCTATGCTTTCAACGACCGCCCCTGATTTGTCCTCCTCCGTACAGAAGGTTTTCGTAAGCTTCCTTACCTTGAAGGAGCTTTCCAGCAGCTGACTCTTTTCGGCGGTGCCGCCACCGGGCGCAGCTTTTCTCCACCCCCCTTGAGGTTCTCCATGTTCAGAACGGCGTGTTCCCGATTGCTGGCCTCCACAGCCGCACTGTTCTGTGGGGCACTCGCACAACCTTCGGTAACGGTTCAGACCGATCAGGGCCCTGTGGTCGGCCGTCAGGCCGCCGCCAACGCCTTTTTGGGAATTCCTTACGCTGCCCCTCCCGTTGGCCCGTTGCGCTGGCAACCCCCACAGGCTGCGCCTACCTGGACAGCGCCCCGAGATGCCAGCAGCCCCGGAGCGGACTGTCCTCAGGTCGCGCTCAATCTTTTTCCGGTTGCAGGAGTCACGCCCGGAGAGGTGCAGGGCGATGAGAATTGCCTGTTTCTGAACGTGTATACCCCCAAGTCGGCGACGGCGACCAGCCGCTTGCCCGTCATGGTGTGGCTGCACGGCGGTAGTTTTACGCTCGGTTCGGGCAGCGCCTATGACGGCAGCGTCTTGGCCGACAACTACGGCGTGGTGGTCGTGACCCTCAACTACCGCCTGGGAGCCTTGGGGTTCCTGTCGCTTCCTGCCCTGAATGCCGAATCCGCAGACAACGCCTCGGGCAATTACGGCCTTCTGGACCAGCAGGCGGCCCTGCGCTGGGTGCAGCGGAATGTGGCGGCCTTCGGGGGCAACCCCGGCAACGTCACCGTGTTTGGAGAATCGGCGGGCGGCATGAGCGTCTGTGCTCAACTGGCGTCTCCTCAGGCGGCGGGTCTCTTTCAAAAGGCCATTATCCAGAGCGGCCTGTGCACCAGTCCGGGCAACGCTGTGACTCTGGCCCAGGCGGCGGCCCGCAACGTGCGCTACGCCGACAAGTTGGCCTGCCAGGCGGCCGATCTGGCCTGCTTGCGGAAGGTCAAGGTCGATACGCTGCTCAACACCAAGGTGCCGGGGCTGCGGCCTGCCAGCAATCTGGTCTGGTCGCCCGTCTATGAGGCCGGAATTCTGCCGCTTACCCTTCAGGACGCCTATGCCCAGGGCCGCTTTAATCAGGTTCCGGTGCTGGCAGGCACCAACCACGATGAAGGCCGCCTGTTTATTTCTGCCGTCTCGCCCAGTGGTAAACCGGTCAGCGTGATTCAGTACTGGGGCGGAACGGGCCTGCTGGCCGGAGTCGCCAACCTGGGTCGCGTGCTGGCGCAGTACCCTTACCGCTCGTATCAGTCGCCTGGATTGGCCTTTACCGTCGTGTTCACGGATGCCGTCTTCAGTTGCCCAGCGTTCCGGGTCAGCACGGCACTCTCCAACTACGTCCCCGTCTACGCCTTCGAATTCAACGACCCGCAGGCCGTGACCCTGCTCAAAGCACCCTCCGATTTGCCGGGGCTGGGCTCGTTCCACAGCAGCAGCCTGGTGTACGCCTTTCAGACGTCCGTCCCTGGTCTCGGCTCTCCTGAGCTGTTCAGTCCTGCACAGGCCAACCTCTCCGACCATTTCAGCGAGGCTTGGGCCACCTTCGCCGCCACCGGGCGTCCCACCGTGACCAGCCAACCTGCCTGGCAACCCTTCGACCCCGCCCGTGGCAATGTTCAGGTCTTCACTCCTGCAGGGGTCCAAGAAAGCACGGCCTTTGCGGCCGACCATAAGTGTGATCTCTGGACACGTCTCAATCTGAACTGAGGTGGCGCACGCAACGCTCATTAAAGTCAATCTGTTCAGTTGGATGATCAAGCCAGTGCACTCAGAAAACTGGAGAGTCAGGTGTCTACGGCCAAGCGGCGTGAGCCTGTGACTCTGGGTCATACATCCTGAGCCACATGGGGGTTTCAGAAATCTCGATCAACTGGAGTCAGGCCGCGTCAGCCGTCCAGTTCCGGTCAGCTGCCTTCATTTGTTTGTCCTGCCCGCCATTGTCAGTGCACCGGTCGACAAAGAGCGTGATGCTGCTTTTAAATGACCGGTGTTTCTTTTCCCCAACATGAATATGCCCGGCTCTTGGCGCTGGCGTTCCAGACCTTCCCGCTGTGTATCCGTGATTTCTTCGCGCCACAGCAGAAAAAGATACTTCACTGCCCTTGACTCCTCCTCTTGGCCGACACGCCCGAGAAGACATGACCCAGATTGCGAACAAAAACCAGCGCCCCTCAGTCCAGCATGATCAGTGACATCATTCCCAGGTTGTCGGGTGGCCTGATCCCCGAACGGTGCAGCGTGATTTCCTTTGA
>JAQBPF010000367.1 GCA_028287665.1 Deinococcus sp.
TCGGCCCATTCCTTCGGGCCACCGTAGCCGTCTATAAAGCCCTCCAGATGGGCGTCAATGGCGTGAGCAAGGCGAACATAACGTTCGGCAACGTCAGGCGTTGAAGTCATGTTTCAGAGCATGTCACGCCGCTCCCATACCGGGCTGTCGGGCTTTCTTCATCCAGAGAATCTTCTGCTACAGCCTCCGCTTAATTCCGCCACAATCGGAAAAGCGCCCCTGGCGGCTCCATCACGCGGAGTCCAGAGTTGTTCCTCCTCGCTCCGCTCGGAGTTCAAGCCCAAACTATGGGGCTTTCAAGTCGGTCTCCGTATGAGCCGTTCTTCTGGGAGTCGGCAGCCTGAATCCAACAGTGGGCCCATTGCCCGCCCTCCCGCCCCGCTACACTCCGGCGCGTGACCCTGTTCGACCCGCCCGCTCCCCTTGCCGAACGCCTGCGCCCCCGCACGGTGGCCGAAGTGGTGGGCCAGTCCCACCTGATCGGCCCCGGCAAACCGCTGACGCGCGTGCTGGCGTCCGGGCGCCTGGGAAGCCTGATCCTGTGGGGGCCGCCGGGCGTGGGCAAAACCACGCTGGCGCGGCTGCTGGCGGGTGAAGTCGGGGCGCATTTTATTCCGCTGTCGGCGGTGTCGGCGGGCGTGAAAGACGTGCGCGAGGCCACCGCCGAGGCCGAACGCCTGCGGGGCCGGGGACAACGCACGATTCTGTTTCTGGATGAAATTCACCGCTTCAACAAGGCCCAGCAGGACGCCCTGCTGCCGCACGTGGAATCGGGCCTGCTGACCCTGATCGGCGCGACCACCGAAAATCCCAGTTTCGAGGTGAATCCGGCCCTGCGTTCCCGCGCCCGCACGCTGGTGTTGCAGGCGCTGACACATGAAGAAGTGCGTCAGTTGTTAGACCGCGCCCTGTCTGACCCACGCGGCTTGCCGGGAGTGACCGCGCAGCCCGAAGCCCTGGAACTGCTGGCCCGCCTGGCGGAAGGCGACGCCCGCCGCGCCCTCAGTACGCTGGAAGTGGCCGCCAGCCTGGCCGATCCGGTGACGCCCGAAGCGATCACAGAGGCGTTCGGCAAGCATCTTCCGGCGATGGACAAGAACGGCGAGGACTTTTACAACCTGATTTCGGCGCTGCACAAAAGCGTGCGCGGCAGCCACGTAGACGGGGCGCTGTACTGGCTCGCCCGCATGATCGAGGGCGGCGCAGACACCATGTACGTGGCCCGCCGCGTGGTTCGCATGGCCGCCGAGGACATCGGACTGGCCGACCCGCAGGCCCTGCGTCTGTGCGTGGCCGCCCGCGATACGGTGGAATTTCTGGGCAGCCCGGAAGGCGATCTGGCGCTGGCTCAGGCCGTGGTGTATCTGGCGTTGGCCCCCAAAAGCAACAGCGTGTATGTGGCCTGGAAAAACGCGCTGGACGCTGTGAGAGAGGGTGAAACGTTGCCTGTGCCGCTGCATCTGCGGAATGCTCCCACTGGCCTGATGCGCCAGCAGGGCTACGGCAAAGGCTACGCCTACTATTTTGACGACCCGGAAGGAAGTTTTGGGCAAAATTACCTGCCGGACGGCGTGCAGTTGGGCCTGTATGCCCCCACAGGCGAGGGCTGGGAAGCGCGGGTGGCAGAACGCTGGCGCAAATTGCAGGACGCACACGGAGAAACCGGGGCGGAGCACACGGAGTAAGTGTTTGCGTCTTCAGCAGGCGCATGATAAAGGCCGCCCATTGCCGCGCCGCACGACTTCCCGGCCAGGGGCAGAGGGAGACGCTATGGCCCCGGAGACACACGGCGAATTTATCGCACCAGACGGCGGGCAAGCCCTGCTTAATCCGGTGGGCGGCAGAATGGTGCTGAAGCTGCCCACCGCGCTCACGGGCGGGGCGTACACCCTGCACGACAACGTGATGCCGCCCGGTTCTCCCGGCCCGCGCCCCCATATCCACCACCAGCACGACGAGACTTTTTATGTGCTGGACGGCGAACTTCAGGTTAGGGTCAACGACCAGACCTTTCACGCATCCGCCGGAGCCTTTGTGTTCGTGCCGCGCGGCGCGGTGCATCAGCCGTCCAATCCGGGGGCGGAGGCGGCCCACTTTTTGCTGCTGTTTTCGCCGGGCGGGATGGATCAGTTTTTTGAAGAAGCGGCGGCAGGACGCCTCCCGCTCCAGGGGATGCCCGTCGACCCGGACACGGTGGCGCGGCTTGAAGAATTTGGTCAGCGCTACGGCTATGAATTTGCAGAGTTCGCGTCAGGCTGAGACGGCCACCCTTCTTTAGAAAACTCCGACCAAAACGCGACTTACGGTATTGATCGCGTCTGCCGCCTATTCTGAAGGACAGGGGGCAGGCGTGACACAAGCAAGACAATCAGACAAGGAAGGTTCCGCAGACCGCTGGACAGGCGAGCGGCTGACCCCAGAACGGATCAGCGAGCGCCTTGTAGCTGACCGGAAGGTGCGGGCGGTAGCTCAGGCGGGCAGCTTCGGCACCGAAAACGCCTGGGCGGGCAGTCAGCCTACGTTTGTGACCTTCGAGCGTGGCCTGCTTTCGGCGCAGACCGAAACGCGGGCCGGAATTACCGTGAACCGCTGGCCCTACGAGAAATTGGAAGAATGGCGCGACTGGGACGCAGCGCGGCAGGAAGCGCCGCTGGCACTGCTGGCGACGAGCCGTGTGGCCTACGATCCCACCGGATTTTATGGCCGGATTCAGCGCACCTTATGGAACCTGAATGCCGCTCAATTGGCCGCCTGGCGTTCAGAGTTGCTGCACCGGGGCACTGAGCGCCTGAATACCGCGCACGCCACCTATACCGGCCCGGGCCACGGCGTGCAGGAGCAGTTGCTGGCGTTGGCCGACGCCCGCGATGTAGCTCTGAATCTGCTGTATCCGGCCTTGCTGACGCATTCGCACACGTGGCCCGAATTTGAAATCCGGCTGCCCCACGCTTGGCGGGCCACGGCGGGCCTGCGGTTTCCCAAAGCGGTGTATGCCCTGGACAGTTTGTACGGCTTTGGCGGCGAACCCGAGGCGCGGCGGGTGCTGCTGGCAACTCGCGGTCTGGGCCTGCTGGAACAGGAAAAACGCGCCCGCGCCGCCTTCAACTCCGGCTATTACGACGGAGCCGTGCGCCTCTTGCGCGACGAAACTGCCCGCACCCACCGCAGCGACCTGGAACGCTGGGGCTTTATCAGCAGCGTGCGCCGCGACAAATTGGCCACGCTGATCGGCGTAGAACGCTCGCCGCTCGGCCCCGCCGCCCTGCAGATTGCCGGGGCATTGCTGGACCATGCGCGGGAAGGGCGGTGAAGTACTTCCTACCTGTCTTGCTGAGTGGGGCTGCCCTCGCTGCTCCTGCCTTCGCCACAGTTCCCAAGCCCTATCAGCTCACTCAAACGCGGGCGCTGGGGCCAGTTTTACTTCTCTTGGCAGAAACGAGCCGCGCTGTGCCCAGCACTATCGTTGACCAACCCACGCTCCAAACCATCACTCTGCTGATTTCCCGCTCTTCCCAGAGCGGGCGAACCCGTTGGAAAAGGTATCTGGGCGAACGCTGGAGCATCACGGGTTCTGATGGGCGAAGCGTAGGCGTGCAACAAGCCATTCCCGGCGGCGAGCGCACTCGCGTGTATGCCTTGTCTAATGGGCAGTTGCTAGAGGAACATCAAGTCTACCGGGCTACACCAACCGCGCCCTAAATCTCAATCCAACACCAAAAAAATCCGGCTCCATCCCAAATTGGGGCGGAGCCGGATGCTTGACTGCTGTGGTTAGCGGCGGGTGGTATTGGTGGTCACGGGCACCACGCGGTGAGTTGCGGCGCTGCGGGCACCAAAAACGCTGGCAAGCAGGGTCAGGCCAGCGCCCAACAACCAGGCCCAGCCTGTAGTGCTGGCGGCGCTGCGGGCGGTGCGCTCGGCGGCGGCGGCCACATCGGTGGCCTGCTTCTGAAGGCGGTCAATTTCGGTGGTGACGCTGGTGCGCACTTCCTCGGCCTGAGCCGCGCTGAGGCCCTGACGCTCCAGACGGGTCACGAACTGGTCGCCGGTCAGGGCATTTTTGATGGCGGTCACGCGGGCGGCGGCAAAGTCGGTGATGTTGCCCAGATCCTGTTGGCCGAGGTCGTACTGAGCACGGCGGATGATGCCGCCCACGACGCTGCTGGCGGCCTGCACCTGTTCTTCGTTCAGGTCGGCGTTGTTGGAAGCGATCAGTTCCACGACATCATCCTGATTGATGCCGCCCAACACGTTGCCCAGTCCACCGTTTTGGGCGGCCTGATCGCCAGCGGCATTGGCGGCGCTTCCGGCCACGTTTCCGGCGGCGTTGGCGAC
>JAQBPF010000094.1 GCA_028287665.1 Deinococcus sp.
TTGCTGCTGGGCCTCAGCTATCCGCTGGTGCGGCTGGGGCTGCTGGCCTCGGGCCTCACGGCGCTGCTGGCGTTCGGCCTCAATAGCCTCGGTGCAGAAGGCTTCAAGCCCCTCGAAGGCCTGGCCCTGATCGCCGCCGTCACCTTTCCGTCGTTGGGGCTGGTGCTGCGGCGCAGGCGTGTCTCGGACTGGTTTCTGGCAACTGGCCTGAGTTTGGCGGGCGTGCTGTTCGTGTCGGCGCTGGGGGCCAACGGCAACTCCATGATCGGTCTGGATCCCTTCCGGGGCGTGGGCCTCACGCTGTTGCTGCCGCTGGTGTTGGTCGGGGCCAGCTTCCTGCCGCGTCAGGACATCCGCAAAACCGCAGGGGACATCTACAATTCGCCCATCAAGCTCGGAGACATCGTGGTGATGGGCCTCGGCCTCGCCGTGTTCGCGCTGGTCTTCTTGCGCCGGGGCAATACCAGTTCGGTGGGTGTCAGCGACGCCGAAAAAGAAGTGCGCCAGAACCTGCAAGACTCCATCATTCGCCCACGCTTCAAGGAACTGGCTGGACATCCGCTGGCGCTGTTGGGCCTCAGCGGAACCTTGCCGGGCTATTTCAGCACCCTGGTGTTGCTGGGCGGCGTGATCGGTCAGGCCAGCCTGCTCAACACCTTCTCGCACTTCCATACCCCCCTGCTGATCAGCGCCGCCCGCTGCTTTATCGGCCTCGGTGTGGGTCTGGTGGCCGGATATGTGGTGATCTGGCTGGTGCAGCAGGCCATGCGCCTCTGGAGCAGCTACGGCACCCGCCGCGCGGTGCAGGCATGAAGGTGACCGTCAGCGGCTATTACGGCTTTGGCAACACGGGTGATGAGGCCATTGCGCTGGCCATTACCCGTGAGCTCAAGCACCGGGGCCACCGGCCACTGCTGCTTTCCAACACCCCCGATGAGACGGCCCAGACTTACGGCTGCGAGAGTGCCCCGCGCATGAAACCGGCAGGTGTGTTGAGGGCATTGGCCCGCTCGGGAACCGTGTTGTCGGGGGGCGGGGGCCTGCTGCAAGACAAAACCAGCGCCCGCACACTGACCTATTACCTGGGGGTCATCCGGCTGGCGCGGCTGCTGGGCAAGCGCGTGGTGATTTTTAACCAGAGCATCGGGCCGCTGAGCCCGGAAGGTGGCCGCAAGGTGGCGTCGGCCCTGCGCGGTATCCGCGTCATCGTGCGCGACCGGGGCAGTCTGGACACCCTGCAGTCTCTCGGGATTACCGGTGAGTTGGGCGGCGACCCGGCCCTCCTGCTGCATCCCTCTTCCGGTCTGACCCGCCAACCCGAGCGGGTCATCATTGCTCCCCGTGGCGACGTGACCGATGCCACCGAGCGCCTCAAGACCGTGACCGCCCGCCTGCAGGCCCTGGGCCGCCGGGTCGTGGCCCTCAGCTTTATGCCCGACCATGATGACGCCGCTGCCCGGAGCCTCGGGGCCGATGAAGTGCTGAGCACCAGAGACCCGCAGGTGGCGCTGGACGCCATCGCTGCCAGCGGCTTTGTGATCGGCGTGCGCCTGCATGCGGTGATTCTGGCGGCGGCGGCGGGCGTTCCCTTTGTGGGCGTGGCCTATGATCCCAAGGTTCAGGGCTTTTGTGCCGACGCGGGCGCACCCTTTCATCCCACCGCGCTGGACGCCCAGGAGGTGTGCCATCAGGCGTACACCCGCACCGCGCCCGACTGGAATGCCGTGGCCGAGATGAAGGACCGAGCAGAAGACAGTTTTACGCGGGCGCTGAAAAACTAGGCACCAAAAAAGGAAGGTGTGGCCCGTGGAAACATTCAGTTCGCGGGCCACACTCCTTTTCTTGAGGGTCAGGCCCCGTGCGTCACGACATTGCAGGTGCAGCGGGCCAGCGTTGTCGTGCGGCCTTTTTCGTCCTTCATCTCCACGGTCCAGACCATCACCGTGCGGCCCCGGTACACCAGCAGCGCCTCTGCCATCACCCAACCCTCAGAGATGCCGCGTACATGCGTGCCGTTCAGGTCTACCCCCACGCCAAACTGCGTTCTGGGGTCTACATTCAAGAAACTGCCGAGGCTCGCCAGTTCTTCGGCCAGCGCCAGGCTCGCGCCGCCGTGCAGCCGTCCGGTGGGCTGGCGGTTGCCCTCGACGGGCATGCGGTCGGTCAGGCGTTCACGGGTTACGCTCAGCAACTCTATGCCGAGGCGTTGGCCGAGTGTGCCGCTGAGCTTGCCCATGCGCCCCGCCAATTCTTCCGGCGAGAGGCGGGCGAATTCTTCGGGCGTTGGAATTTGAATATCGGGGTGCAGGGTCATGGGGGGCATGGTAGAGCAGAGCCGAGGGCGATGACGGAGGGTCTGAGGCCTCTGCCAAAGAACATCCCCCACCTCCGAAAAGGGCAGGGGATGAAGCAGGAGAATTCAGGGGCCGCTTGAAACCACCAGACAACTTTCAGACGCTGGGTCCTGGGTTATTTCGGCGGTCGGCCCAGCGGTACACGGCCATTCCAGCCTCTACCGAAGAGAACCGACCGCCGAGCAGTTGCTCAGATGTGGAGGCGGCTGCAGGCTGGCAGGTTTACTCCGGCTGGCCGAGGTTGAGGGCGGCGGCGTAGAGCATCCTCACACCCGTTTCCAGGCTGGCCTCGTCAATGGTGAAGCGGGGGTGGTGGTGCGGCCAGTGGCTGTCGGCGGCGTCGCTGGCGCTGCCCACGTTGAAGTAGGCTCCGGGCGCTTTTTCCAGGTAGGCACTGAAATCTTCGCCGCCCATGGTGGGTTGGGCGTCCTGATACAGGTCTGGTCCGACCGTTTCGAGGGCGATCTCGCGCAATGTGGCCGCCACCCAATCGGTATTGATCAGAGGCCGGTAGCCGAACTCGTAGTTCAGCTCGTAGGTTGCGCCGTGGGCGTCGCACACCCCCTTGATCACGCGCTCGATCAGTTGGGGGGCGCGGGCCCGCAGCTCGGCGTCGAAGGTCCGCACCGTGCCCTGGAGCAGCGCCGTATCGGGGATGACATTGTGGGTGCTGCCGCTCTGAAACAGCGTGATAGACACCACCAGAGCGTCAAGGGCCGCCACATTCCGGCTGACCACATGCTGCAGATTGGTCACGACCTGTGCGCCCACCGCAATCGGGTCTACGGTCTGTTCGGGGTGTGCGCCGTGTCCACCCTTGCCGCGAATGGTCAGCGTGAGCATGTCGGGCGCGGCCATAAAGGCCCCCGGCTTCACCGCCACCACCCCGGCGGGCAACGAGGAATTCAGGTGCAGGCCCGTCACCACATCCACGCCGTCCATCAGGGGCGTGTTCATCACCAATTCTTCGGCCCCGCCCGGCCCCACTTCCTCGGCGTGCTGAAAAATCATGCGAATTTCTCCGGCCACTTCCTCGGGGTGTTCGCTCAGCAGTTTGGCGACCCCCAGCAGGATGGCGGTGTGTCCGTCATGGCCGCAGGCGTGCATCACACCAGCATTCCTGGAGGCAAACTCGAACGTATTTTCTTCGTGAATGGGCAGCGCGTCTATATCGGCCCGCAAGAGCACGGTGCGGCCTTTTTTCTGGGCCTTCAGCACGGCCAGCACGCTGGTTTGGGTGGGGCGCGACACCATCAATCCCGGCATCTGCCGAAGCTCCGATTCGATGTACGTAGCCGTCTGATGCTCGGCAAAGCCCACTTCTGGATTCATGTGCAGATGCCGCCGCCACGCCACGAGTTGCTCGGTCAGGGTGCTGGCCCGGTCAATGGATTGTGTCATGCGTGTAGGGTAGACCATTTAAACGTAAGCAAACAACAAAACCCCAGCACTCGCTGGGGCTGATATAGGAAGGTGTACTTAAGAAAACTATTTCCCGTCCTGCCCGTCACGTTCGCTGCTCAGGCGGCCTCTTCCTGTCACGTCGTCAAGCTGGGTGGCTCCATTCTTCCGCATGATGCTCAGGGCTTCGTCGGCCCGCTTGGTGTCGGGGTCCCGGGCAATGACCAGCGTGTGTCCATTTTTCATGGCGTCGTAAAAGCGCTCGGCCTGCACGGGGGGCACACCCATACGGCGCAGCAATTTCACGTAATCGCCGTGGTCAGAACCGGCCAACGCACCAAACAGTCCGCCGAGGCCCGCGCCGCCCAGCGCACCAAAGAGCATGCCGTAAATGCCGCCCAGTTGGTAAATCCGGGTTTCAGGAATGATCAGCAGCAGCAGCCAGATGGGAAGCGTGAGGGCCACGCCCGCCAACATGCCGCCCAGAGTGCCGCGAATGACCGAGGCGCTGCCGCCCGGTGCACCCGCCTCGGGGCCCACACCGGTGGCCTGCGCGATGTCGTCTTCCATGACCACATCGGTGAGGGCAAAGCCGAGGTGATCCCGGTCAAAGCCACGCGCCTTGAGAGCTTCGAGGGCGCTCTTGGCCTGTGTAGGCTCGCGGAAGACAGCAATGACACTTTCCATATGCTGTCTTTTTAGCATGAGAGCTGCCCCGGATGTGAGGGACAAACTTCTGCGGAGTTGAGCCGACCTTCGCCAAGAGAGGCGAACTGGGGGAAGCGGGGGTACAAGGGTACTTTCGGCCCTAGCACACCGCGCTGCACTTCCTATACTGAGAAGATGACTGGCGTGGTAGAGGTGGCTGTGCCGAACGTGGCCTTTGAGCAGCGGCTGCGTGAGGTATTGCGCTCCCGCGTGGAATTTATCGAACTGATCGGAGACGATCTGGTGGCAGCGGGCGGCAAGCGCACCCGGCCCCTGATTTCGTTTCTGGCCGCGCAGGTGCTGGGAGCGCATCCGGGGCGCAGCGGTTGGAATGAAGTGGTGGACGTGGGCGTGTGCGTGGAATTGCTGCACTCGGCCAGCCTGCTGCACGATGACCTGATCGACGACGCCGATACCCGGCGCGGCAAGCCCTCAGCCTTCCGGCGCTTCGGCAACGTGGTCAGCGTGATGAGCGGCGACTTTATGCTGGCGCGGCTGCTGATGCTGCTGGCCAACCTGCCGGGCGGCGCGGCCCTCACACGGGCCTTTGGGCAAACCGCCAGCGTGATCTGCGAGGGCGAGGTGCTGCAATTTCAGGTGGCCGCCTACGCCGAGTACGCGCTGGAACACTACCTGGATGTGATTCACGGCAAAACGGCGGCCCTGGTGGAGCTTGCTGCCAGTGCTCCAGCCCTGCTACTCAACGCCCCTGAAAAACAGCGAGAGGCTCTGGCCACTTTTGGCCGCGAATACGGCATGGCCTTTCAGATGCAGGATGACCTGCTGGATCTGGCAGGGGAAGAGAGCAGCATCGGCAAGCCGGTCGGCGGCGACCTGCGAGAAGGCAAAGCCACCCTCCCTGTGTTGTATCTGCTGGAAGGTCCCCACGCCGAGGAAGTGCGCGACCTGCTGGAACGCCGCGCTGCAGGCGAGGGCGACGTGGCCCGCGTGCGTGATCTGGCCGCCGCTGAGGGCGCACTGGAACGCACCCGAGATGAAATCAGACGCCGTGCAGGGCTGGCGGTCTGTGCGCTGGAGACCCTGCCTCCCAGCGAAGCCCGCAACGCCCTGGCCGCGTTGGCGCAAAAAGAGATCGAGCGCAGTCACTAGATTGAGTGCGGTCATTGGGTGTGGTCGCGGGGCCAGGAGAGCGTGACCCCCGCCGCTTACCCCCTCTACTCCAGTGCACCTCCCGTCCCAATTGACCGGACAGCCTTTTTGGGCCAGACTGACCCGCCGCCCTTCTCGTTTGGAAGGTGGTGGCAAGGGCTGGCTTCGCACTCACACGCTCTGGAAACGCTTCACCGTTTTCGCGTGCCTGTGGAGCTTTTCTGGTTCTTCTGAGCTGGAAGTGGCCGCATGGGCAGGCGCTGGGGGTAGGCCACAGTCTTCACGCTTGCCCATTTGTCTATGCGTGTATGCTCTGGTTGCCTCACAATTGCACCGCCTTTTTTTACCGACAACGGTAACTCACTACCTCTAAGGAGAACTCTGGAATGAGGGCATCAGGACTCAATTGGCAAGGCCTCATGGAGCAGCTCCAAGACGCTTTGCCCTACTGCGCGGTCAGCGATCAGTCGTTGGCCTATTTCAAGTACCCCAAACGCACCCTGAGCGTAAATCTACCCGTGAGGATGGACGACGGCCAGATCCGCGTCTTCCGGGGCTACCGCACGGTTCACAGCACGGCGCGTGGCCCCAGCATGGGCGGCGTCCGTTTTAAAGCGGGCCTGAATGCCCATGAATGTGAGGTTCTGGCCGCCATCATGACCCTCAAGGCGGCGGTGGCCGATCTGCCGCTGGGCGGCGCAAAAGGGGGCGTGGACGTTGATCCGGCGACCCTTTCACCTGGAGAGCTGGAAGGGCTGACGCGCCGCTATACCAGCGAACTCGTTGATCTGATCGGCAAGAACGAGGACATCCTGGCCCCCGACGTGGGCAGCGACGCGCAGGTCATGGCCTGGATTCTGGACACCTACGGCGAGAACACGGGCGAAACCGTGAGCGGCGTGGTGGTGGGCAAACCCATTCCACTGGGCGGCAGCTACGCCAGCAAGGATGCACGGGGCCGCAGCGCCGCGCTGGTGGCGGGCCGCGTGCTGAAAGAACACGGCGAGAGCCTGAACCGCGCCCGCGCCGCCGTCTATGGATTTGGCGACGTGGGCCGCAAGGCCGCCCGCACCCTGGTCGCAGAGGGCGCACTGGTCATTGCCGTGAGCGATCAGGAGGGCGGAACCTTTGCCAGCGGCGGTCTGGATCTGGAAGCCCTCGCCGCCTACCGGGAGCAGCACGGCAGCGTACAGGGCTTTGCCACCGACATCACCGCCGATGAAGTGATCGAGCTGGATGTGGATGTGCTGCTGTTGGCCTACGACTACGGGGCTGTGAACGCCGGAAACGCCCACGCCGTCCGCGCCCGCTACGTGGTGGAGGCCACCAACCGCGCCGTGCTGCCCGAAGCCGAACGCTTCCTGAAAGCGCAGGGCGTGACCATTTTGCCCGATCTGGTGGCCTCGATCGGCGGCCTGGTCGTCAATTATCTGGAATGGGTACAGGACGCCAGCAACTTCTTCTGGACAGAAACCGAGATTGAAGAGGCGATTGACCTGCGTGTAGACCGGGCCGTAGACGGCGTGCTCGAATTCATGCGAACCCGCCAGACCGATATGCGGACGGCGGCTTACGCGATGGCTCTGAACAGGCTGCACGAGGCCAGCGTGATGCGAGGCGTGTACCCGTGAAGCTGGTCTAAAAGACTCAGGGCTGGCAAACAGGGATCAATGAGCGCCAGCCACGGCCCTTCCCAGTCGCTCACACACCACCCCCCCCATCCCCTCCAGAGGAGGCTCCCCAGCAATGACCACCGCCGAACCCAATCCCCATACCGCCGTGCAGGACACGTCCAAGCTCGGCCACCACGCCATTCCCAGCTACCTTGATCCCAATGACCTCGGCCCCTACGCCATCTATCTGGAGCAGGTGGAGCGGGTCAC
>JAQBPF010000464.1 GCA_028287665.1 Deinococcus sp.
TGGCTGTGGATGCCAGCCGAAAAACGATGGTGCTGGCCGACCACACCAAGTTCGGGTGGCGGGCCATGACCCAGGTGTGTGCGCTGGACTGTGTGCACCAGATCGTGACCGACCGGGGAAGCCGCAAGATGGGCTGGCTCAAAGAAGCGGGCATGGAATTGACGCTGGTGTAAATACTTCAGCAGGCCCGTCTCTCGTGCTGACGGGCCTGCTGAAGTGTATGCCTGGCCATACGGTAAGTTTTACCTTCTGGCCCTCCACCTCCTGGGGTTACTGTCCACGGGTATAGCGGTCGATCACCATGGCCCCGATGATGATCAGTCCGGTGGCCAGCAGCTGATAAAACGCCTGAACGCCCAGCAGAGTCAGCACGTTTTGCAGCATGCTGAGCAGCAGCGCGCCCAGCAAGGCCCCGACCACGTTGCCTTTGCCGCCCGACAGGCTGGTGCCGCCCACCACCGACGCGGCGATGGCGCTCAGTTCCCAGCCGCTGCCGAGAATCGGTTCGGCGGCTCCCAGCTGCGCGATCAGCACCAGCGCAGCAAAGGCCGCCAGCATGCCGGAAATGACGTAGGTCAGGGTGATGTACCGGCTGACATTGATCCCGCTCAGGCGCACCGCCTCCGCATTGCCGCCTATGGCCAGAATGTACTGCCCCGTCTTGGTGAACTTCAGAATCAGGGTAAAGGCGGCCACCAGAATCAGGGCCATCAGGAGCGGAATAGGCAACCCGCCGATGGTGCCGCCCAGAGCACTCTTATAGCTGTCTGGCAGGGACAGGATCGGCTGGCCGTTGGTGTAGGACAGGGCCAGTCCCCGGTAAAAAGTCATGGTGCCCAGGGTGACGATAAAGGGGGCCAACTGCACGCGGGTCACCAGCAGGCCGTTGACCAGCCCGGCGAGGGCCCCCACCGCCAGCGCGACCACGACCGCCAGCAACACGGGAAAGCCGCGCTGCATCAGGTCAGCGCCAATTACCGCTGAAAGGGCCGCTGTGGAGCCGACACTCAGATCGATGCCGCCCGTGATGATCACGTAGGTCAACCCGATGGCGACGATGGTATTGATGGCGGCACTGAGACCGATTCCGTTGATGGCGTTGTCGACGGAAAAGAACGATGGGACAGTGAAACTGAACGCGGCGGCACCGAGCAGCAAGATGGCCAGGATTCCGGCCTCCCGCAGCCGTTCGATCACGGCCGCACGGTTCATCGAATTAGGCGACAGCTGGGTCTTTTGCATGGGTCTGGGCTCCAGTGGCCAGCGCCAGAATGCGCTCCTCGCTGGCCTCAGCGCGGGCGAGCTCACCCACAAGGTGTCCCTCCCGCATCACGAGAATTCGGTCACTCAATCTCAGGACTTCCGGCAGTTCCGACGACACCATCAGGATCGCCACCCCCTGCCGGGCCAGCTCGTCGACCAGGGCGTAGATGTCGGCTTTGCTGGCCACATCGATGCCGCGCGTCGGTTCGTCGATCAACAGCAGTTGGCATCCGGCAGACAGCCAGCGCCCCAGAATCACTTTCTGTTGGTTGCCCCCGACAGGCGCCGAATAATCTGGTTCGGGTTGGCGGGCCGGATGCCCAGTTGCTGCATCTGGGGTTCGACCAGTCGGCGCATATCGGCCTCCCGCACACTGACGGTTCCCTTGGCCCAACTGGTCAGCATCATGTTGACGCTCACCCGCGCATCCGGCACGATGCCGTGATTCCGCCGGTCCTCTGCGATGAACCCGACGCCGCGCTGCATCATGGTCGCCGGAGTGGGGCGCGTCACCGTCTGGCCTTCCAGCCTGATCTGTCCTGTGGTGGCGACGTCTGCTCCGTAGATGACCCGCAGCACCTCGGTCCGGCCCGCGCCGATCAGTCCGGCAATGGTCACGACCTCTCCTGCACGCACCCGCAGGCTGATGTTCTCGAACGCGCCCGTGCGGGTCAGGTCCTCCACTTCCAGCCGCACCTCGCCGGGGGAACGCTGGGGCGGCTCCAGTTGGGCCACCAGATCCCGGCCGACCATCATGCTGACCAGCTGGTTCTGGGTCACGTCCCGTTGGTTCACGGTGCCGATATAGTTGCCGTCGCGCAGCACCGTGACGCGGTCGGCCAATGCCTCGATCTCGTCGAAGTGGTGACTGACATAGATGATGCCCACCCCGCTGGCGGTCAATTCGCGCACCACCCGGTACAGTTGCTCGATTTCGTGCGTGGTCAGGCTGGAGGTCGGCTCATCCATGATGATGATCTTTGCTCTGCGGGCCACAGCGCGGGCAATCTCGACCATCTGCTGCTGGGCAATCGTCAACCGCCTGACGGGCGTATTCGGCGCGGCGGTCAGGCCGACCTGATTCAGAAACGGTTTGACGCGGGCTTCCATCTGGGCGTAATTCAGCACCTCGCGGCCTTCGTTGCCCAGCAGAACGTTCTGGGCCACCGTCAGTTCGGGAATCAGCGCCAGCTCCTGGTGAATCATGGCGATGCCCTGTTCCTGGGCGTCTCTGGGACTTTTGAGCGTCACCGGTTGTCCGTTGACGGTCAGGGTTCCACTGTCGGGCTTGTGCATGCCGAACAGCGTTTTCAAAAGCGTGCTCTTGCCCGCTCCGTTCTCCCCCAGCAGCGCGTGGACCTCGCCGGCCCGCAGCGAAAATTGCACGTCCCGCAGCACCTGAACGCCGCTGAATGATTTGTTGATGTGTTGTGCAGTGAGCAGGTCAACCACGGCGAACCTCCCTGTGCTCAGGCCAAGTGGGGCAACTCTGGGCGGGCAACTGTGGCGGCCCGAGCAGCCACATCGGGCCAGCGGTGTGTTTCAGTCCGCCTGCGCGTCTCCAGGTCGGTGAAGCGGAGACGCGACAGGCCCCATTCGGCGCTTATTGCTTGAATTTCTCGTACTTCGCCACGGTGTCTTTCATCACCAGGGCCTGCGGGGTCGCAATGACCTTGGGCAGTTTCTGGCCCGCCATCAGGCGCACCGCCACCTCGACCGCCACTTCACCCGTCAGCACCGGGAAGGAATCCACGGTGCCGGTCAGCTCGCCTTTTTTGATGCTGTCGTAAGCGGCGTTGATGCCGTCGGTGCCGAACACCAGCGTCTTGCCCAGACGTTTGGCCGACTTCACGGCCTCGACCACGCCGAGGGCCATCGTGTCGTTGTTGCAGTAAAAAGCCGTCAGGTTGGGATAGCGGCGCAGCAGATCGCGGGCGGTCGAGAAGGCTTTCTGGCGGTCCCAATCTGCCGGAACACTGGCCACGATCTTCAGGGCGGGATTTTTGGCCAACGCGGTCTTGAAGCCGAGGGTGCGTTGTTTGGCGGCGTAGACCCCGGCCTGGCCTTCGATCACGGCCACCTGACCGCCCTTG
>JAQBPF010000074.1 GCA_028287665.1 Deinococcus sp.
ACCGACTTGACCCTGAGCGTGCTGGCCTTCTCCGACCTGAGCGGCCTGAGCCTGGGCGGAGTGCGCTGGCCCCTGCACCGCGCCGATGTGCCGCTGGGCAGCGGGTGGACGGTGAGCAACGAAACCATCGGCGAAGCTGTGAGAGCCACGCTGGAAGACGGCTGGGCACTGGTGACGGTACTGGTGGGTGGGGCAGAACTGGTAGGAAAGCAAGTATAGGACGGTGCAGGAGAAAGCCCCGCCAGAGGAAGTGGCGGGGCCTGTGCTTGATGGTTTGGAGGCGGCGAGCGCCGGAGCCGGGGAGGTTGCCCTTCCCTCTGGCGATGACAGATGCAGAGCGATTGCCGTGATGTTCTGGAAACCCGCCCTGGTCTGAGCGACGTCCTCAACTCCTCAACCGCGCTGTGTGCCGCCCCTATGGGCGGTGTCAGGTCAGTTCAGGTCTCAGTTCAGCACACAGGCTGCCACGCCTGCACGGGTGGCGCGGGTGTACTTGCAGCCGTAATTCGGGTCGGCCACCACGTTGGGCGTGGTCACATCGTCGCCCGCAGGTTTCACGCCTGTTTTCTCCCAGGTCACCAGGTCGGTAAACGCCTCCACGAGTTCGGCGGCATTGAATTCGCAGTGTCCGGCGGCGCGGATGGCCCGCTGCACCAGACGGTCACCGTTTCCGGCAGCCAGCGCCGCAGCCCGGTATTTTTGCTGGTGGGCAAACGGCACATAAAAGTCTCCGAGGGTGTGCATGGTCAGCACAGGCACGCTGAATTCACCGTTGATGCGCGGCAGCCAGCGCACGGCGTCCGGGCGGGCGGGGTTGGGGTCGGTGTCTCCCTTCACACGCAGGATGCTGGCGTTGAAGGCGGCCTCGGCGGCGGTAGGCGTTGCACCCGCCGTCCAGCGGTACGACACGTTGGTGTTGTCGTACAGGTTGCGGGGCAGGATTCCGGTGACCGTGCCGTCTGCGCCGCCTGTGCCCAGCACGGCTGTTTGCCAGGTGGCGCTGCGGAATCCGAGTTCGAAGACGGGGCGGTCTCCGCCGGTCAGGTTGCGGGCAATTTCGCGGAGTTTTGCACCCTGCACGCTGTTTTCCTGCCACTGTGCGCCCTCGGTGCTGGAAAACAGGGCCGCTTTGATGTCGGGCAGCAGGGTCTGGTAGTCGGTCTGCGGGAAGGTGCGGGGGCCAAAGCCTGCGAGTTGGGCCGCCGCCAGCGTGTAATCACCGAGCCATTGAAACTCGTATTCCTCGTCCATCACGCCGCACAGGGGCAACGAGGCCGCGTAGGTGGTCTTGTTTTTGGCCGTCGCCAGCGTTTCTTTTTCTATGGCGGCTCCGGCCACATGCCCGCCCATGCTGACGCCCATGATCAGCGTTTTGGTGGGAGCGGCGTACTTGCCAGCCGTCAGGCTCACGAAGGCGTTGGCGAGGGCATTGGTGTCTTCTACGCCTGCCTGCACATCGTAATAGTTGGAGCTATAGCTGCTGGCCGCCCACGCATAGCCCTGAGACAGCAAAAAGGGCCGCAGCGACGGAGCCTGCACCCGCAGTTCTGCGCCCGTACCCGCGTAGCCGTGAGCGTACATCACGAGTTGCCCATTCCAGTTGGTGGGAACTTCTATGGCGTAGCTGGCCTCGCCCCGAATTCCGGGGTATTTGCCCTGATAGAGCTGTGCGCCGGGTGCGGCGGTCAGGGTGGGCACCACAGCCGTAAAGGTGCGGGTGTCCTGGGTGCGGGTTTCGGCGACAGGTGTGACGGTTTGCGTGCAGGCGGCCAATGTCAGCGCCGAAAGAAGCATGGCAGAACCGGAGCGGGCAGTCAGGAAGACAGAACGGATCATAGGAAACCTCCGCAAGAGTGCAGTAAAGCCCGCACATCTAGGTTGTTAAGACCCGCAAAGTGTAGCGCAGACCAGCAACATAGGCCAGCCGGGAACCTTCTTCATGAGTTGCCCGTACTTAGAGGGCATGAGACGAGGACGAGGATGGGGCTGTGGATGCTTTGGCTGTGGCGGCGGCACGCTGTTGGTGCTGGCGTTGCTGGGGGCGGCAGCATGGTTTTTTGTGATTCAACCTGCCCGCAGCTTCCTGACCAGCTGGCAGGGTGCACCCGCACAGACGCAAACCCAGAGCCAATCAGAAACCACGATTACGCCGCCGCCCTCATCTGGCACGGCCACCACCGTCAATACCGCAACCCCACTGACCAAAGCCGACGTGCAGAAGTTCGTGCGGATTCGGCGCGACGTGAGGGGCGCACTGGGCAGCAGCTTTACGGGCCTGCAAACCGTGTGGACCGACGTGCAGAACGGCGCGACTCCCAACATTTTGCAGGTGGTGAACATCCTGCGCGAGGTGGGCGGCAGCGTGGGGGCCGCCCGCACCGCCCAGAATGCCGCACTGGCCCGCGAGGGCATGACCGCCGAACGTTACGCCGCCGTGCGGGGCGATGTGAACCGCGCTCTGGGCGTGCCCAGCATCGACTTTGCACAGGCGGCACAGGCGTTGCAGCAGGGCCGCCTCCCCGACCTGAACACCACCGTGCAGACCGCCGACCCCAAAGCGCAGGCACTGGTCAAGCCCTTCGAGGCTGAGTTGCTGACGACTGCGGCGGTGGGATTGTTGGGGCTCTGAACCCACTTAAAGAAACACCATGAGCAATGGGCTGGACGGACTGGAGTAGGTTTCAGCCGTCCAGTCTTTTTTGCGGCTGATACGGATTTCGGCCCCAGCCGTTAGTTTTCGGGACAGCATCAAGAGCCAACTCCGTTCTGGAATCCGTACTTCTTCCTTCTCCCGTTGGTCGGGTTTCGCGGTTGCTCCATCCCTATTCAACCGGAATCCTTATGACCCGCTTTGCACGGTTGAGGTTTATGCTGAAGCTGTTCTTCCCCCTCACAATTTCAGCGCCTCAACCGTCCCATTCGGCATTCCAGCCTCTTGCCCGCTCAAGGAGCCTCTATGTTGCCTGCCTCCATGTTGCCCATTCGCCGCGCCGCCCTACCCCTGACTGCCCTCCTACTCGGCACAGCTTTGGCCGCTGCTGCTCTCAAACCCTTTTCGCTGGACATAGAAAATGCGTCGGGCAGCGAGGAATACACAAGTTCCGGCAAGGCTCCGGTCACCTACAAGGCCGACAATTTCTTCGGCAATCTGGAAGACAGCGGGCGCAAGATCAGCATGAAGTTTCGGGCTGCCACCACACT
>JAQBPF010000075.1 GCA_028287665.1 Deinococcus sp.
GACGCCGATCTGCTGCGCCTGCTGGAAGTGGCCTCGACCGCGGCCCATCTGCCGGGCCGCTGGGACGAAACCCTGCACGCGCTGGGCGACCATCCGGCCACTGACCTGCTGATAGAGCTGATGCTGGATTCGGGCCGGTTGTGCTGGGAAACGGCCGACGCCGTGCTGCACCGGGGCGAGTCGGTACAGGGAATGCCCGGTTGGGCCACCGACGAACGCGGTATGCAGTTTCCGACCCTAACGGTAGAGGGCGCGGCGGGCGGCGTGGTGTTGCCCCTGCCCCGGCCCTGGCTGGTGCGCCCCACAGAGTCGGAACTGGCACGCGTGACCACCCACACCCCGCCCGAACAGGTGGCCCGTTTTCTGGCTGGTCCCACTGTATCGCCCGCGCAGGCAGCAGCATTGGCCCACGCGATTACGGCGGCGGGTGCGCCCCTGCCCGTGCCCCAAACGGTACAGGTGCGCGAGGAACGCCTGCCCTTTACGCCGCAACTGCACCTGATGGGCCGCACCGTGACCATTCCGACCTACGAACGCTGGACGATGGTGATGAAAACGGAAACCTTCCCGCTGGCCGAGTTGCGCCCGGCTTACGGCGGCCTGCCCATTCCGCAGGAAGCGGCCGCACCGCCCGTTCTGCGGGGCCGGGAAACCGCCCGCGACGTGTCCACTTTGCCTGTGCCCACGGTGTACCGCGACGGCATTCTGACCCGTGTGCCCCGCGACCCCGCCGCCGAGAAGCAGGCCACTCGCACCCTGTCCCGCGCAGGTTTTGCCACCATGCAGGACGTGTACGGCGAGGAGTATGCCGTGCCCAGAGAACTGCGCGACCACCTGACGTTGGGCGACGACGAATCCTGGCTGGAATTTATGCGTGATGGCCGCACCGATCTGGAAGCGCGGGGCTTTACCATCCACATTCACCCCGATTTTCCGCTGGCTGTGGCCGAAATCAGCGACTGGTACGGCGAAACCGAGGACGGCGGCGGCAACGGCTGGTTTACGCTGGATCTGGGCATCGTTGTAGACGGCGAGCGCGTGAGCCTGATTCCGGTGCTGGCCGACCTGATTGCCCGTCAGCCGGACCTCTTCACCGTTGAGGCACTGAACGAACTGAAGGACGACGAAACCATCTACGCCGCGCTGGGCGATGGCCGCCGCGTGGCCCTGCCTGCCGGACGCGTGCGGGCCATTCTGAGCGTGCTGGTGGAACTGAACCTGCGCGATATTCCCGATGGCCCCCTGCGCCTGCCGCTCTTGGACGCTGCCCGACTGGCCCAACTGGAAGGAGCCTTGCAGGCCCGCTGGGTGGGCGCGGAACGCCTGCTGGAACTGGGGCGCAAGCTGCGCGATTTTGGCGGCATTCAGCCGGTAGAGCCGCCGGAGGGCCTGAATGCCGAGTTGCGGCCCTATCAGTTGCAGGGGTTGGCGTGGCTGCAATTCCTGCGCGAATACGAGCTGGGCGGCATTCTGGCCGACGACATGGGGCTTGGCAAAGCACAACCCCTTGATGCCGATGTCCTGACGCCGCTGGGCTGGCGCAAAATGGGCCAACTCCAGATTGGAGACTATGTGGTGGGCCGGGATGGACTGCCCACTCAGATTGTCGGGGTCTATCCGCAGGGCCAGCGCCCGATCTACCGCGTCACGCTGACCGATGGGGCCAGCGTAGAAGCCGACGCCGACCACCTGTGGGCCGTCAACACTCCGGTCAGGAAACGGCGCGGCACGCCAGAGCGGGTGCTGACCACCGACCAAATCCGGGCCGACTTGGCCGACGCTGCCGGAAATCTGAAGCACTACTTGCCGATGGTGGCCCCCGTGCAGTTCGCGCCGCGTCCCCTGCCCATAGACCCCTACACGCTGGGAGCCTTGCTGGGCGACGGAAACATGACGCACGGCATAGGCATTACCAGTGAAGACGAGCTGGTGGGGGCTTTGGCCCTGCCTGAACCTGTATACGCCCAACATGCCACCCGCCTGACCGAGAAAGTCAGTACCTACAGACTGGTCACAGCTGGACAGTGGACAGCTAATCCGCTCAAAGATTCACTCAAAGCCTTGGGCCTGCACGGGTCTACTGGGCATCATAAATTCATTCCGCCCGATTACTTGCTGGGCGGCGCCGAACAGCGTTTGGCCTTGCTGCAAGGCCTGCTGGACACCGATGGACACGCTGGAGTCGTCATCGAATATGTCAGCGTCTCGGAAGCGTTGGCGCGGGGCGTGGTGGAATTGGTGCAGTCGCTCGGCGGTACAGCCCGGATCCGGCAAAAGGTGACTTCTCACACGTATTTGGGCGAGCACCGCACGGGGACGGCTTGGCGGGTCACGCTGAAATTGCCGCCCCAGCTCGACCCCTTCCGGCTGCCGGAAAAGCTGGCGAAGTATTGCCGTCCCACAAAATATCCTCCTAGCCGGGGCATCAAAAGCATCGATTTCGTGGGCCACAAGGAAGCGCAGTGCATCGCGGTGGCGGCCCCAGATCACCTCTACGTCACCGAGCAGTACATCGTGACCCACAACACGGTTCAGACCCTAGCCCATCTCCTCACTGAGAAGGCGGCGGGCCGCGCAGACCGCCCCAGCATGGTCGTGGCCCCCACCAGCGTTATTGGCAACTGGCAGGCCGAAGCCGCCCGCTTTGCCCCCAGCCTGCGCGTGCTGACCCTGCACGGCAAGGATCGCCGCAGCGAATTTGGGCGCATTCCCGACGCCGACCTGATTCTGACCACCTATCCGCTGCTGCCGCGCGACGTGGAACTGCTGAATGGGCACGCCTTCCACATGCTGATTCTGGACGAGGCCCAGAACATCAAAAACAGCAAGACAGCGGCGGCCAAGGCTGCCGGAAGTCTGGACGCCCGCCACCGCCTGTGCCTCACCGGAACGCCGCTGGAAAACCATCTGGGCGAGCTGTGGTCGCAGTTCAACTTTCTCTCGCCGGGGCTGCTGCACGATGAACGAACCTTCCGCGAGCTGTACCGCACGCCTATAGAAAAGAAGGGCGACCCGCACCGCCGCGCCGCCCTTGCTGCCCGCGTTCGCCCCTTTATCCTGCGCCGCGAGAAACGCGATGTGGCCCGCGAGTTGCCGCCCAAAACCGAAATCCCCGTGCGCGTGACCCTGGACGGCGATCAGCGCGACCTCTACGAAACCGTGCGTGTGACGATGGAAAGCCGGGTGCGCGAGGAATTGCAGGCACGGGGGCTGGCCCGCTCCACCATCGCCATTCTGGACGCCCTGCTGAAGCTCCGGCAGGCCGTCACCGATCCGCGCCTCGTGAAATTGGACGCCGCCCGCAAGGTCAAGGGCAACGCCAAGCTGGACTGGCTGGAATCCAACCTGCCGCAGATGATCGAGGAAGGCCGCCGCGTGCTGATTTTCAGCGGCTTTGCCACGTTGCTGGGCCACCTGGAGGACACCCTCAAGGCCC
>JAQBPF010000085.1 GCA_028287665.1 Deinococcus sp.
AAAATCCCGCGCGCTGCTTACGGCGTCCGAGGCCGCACTGGAATCCAGTCAGGCCCGCGCACAGGCGCTGGACAGCCAGGTGATTGACCTGAATACCCGTTCGGCACTGGCCACACAGGAAGCGCAATTGGCCAAGAGCCGCGCCGCCGTGGCCCAGAGCCAGACTGAGGCAGCGCAGCGGCAGACCGATCAGGCGCAGGCGCAGGCCGACGCAGCGCGGGCCGTCGCCAAAACGGCACAGAGATTGGCACAGGCGGCACAGGCCCAGGTGTTGGCCGTGGCCGCACAGGTCAAACAGGCCCAGGCGCAGGTACGGCAGGCTGAGGCGCAGGCCCAGCAATCCCGCGCGCAGGTCGAAAAGACCCAGGCGCAGGCCGCTCAACTGGGCCTCCAGGTGCGCCAACTGGAAGCCGACCGCGCCGCCGCCACCAAAGAACGCGACGCTGCTGTGGCGGCCCGCGCCCAGGCCGAAACCCAGCGTGAAGCCACCCTGCGCGAAAGTACCCGCCTGACGGCCGAGCGTAACCGCATCGCCGCCGAACGGGACCGGGTGGCCCAGGAACGCAACCGCGCCGCCACCGAACTGACCAAAGCCGCGCAAGAACGCCAGCAGGCCACCCTGGAGCGTGACCGGGTGCGGGCCGATCTGGCCACCCTCCGCAGCCAGCAGACGCAGCTCCGAACCGATAACGAGGTTCTCTCCAGAGATCTGGCCACCGCCCGCGCCACACTGGGGCAGTTGCAAGACGAATATTCCAGTGCCCGCACCGAACTCAGCGCCAGCCGGAACACCGACCTGGCCTTTCCGCGTAATGATCTGGTCTATGCAGGCGTGGTGCCCAGCGTGCGAAATCTGGACGCCTTCCTGGTGGCTGCGGCCAGCGCTGCCCAGAGCAGGGGCGCGAAGGGTACGCCCGCTGCCCGCCTCAACGGAACGGCCCGCACGGCGCTGGAAACCAAACTGCGGGGCCTGAACGCCAGCACTTTTGTGCAGTGCCGCGCCGCAAGCAACACCGTGACGGGCTTTCCGGTGGACCTGACCTGCGACGCCCGCCCCAATAACGTGTTGTACCGCAGCGGCGAAAGCATTCGGCGCGTCAATCTGACCCTCAGCGCCGACACCCGCAATATTCAGGCACAGATCAGTGACGCCGTTCAGGACGTCGTGCTGGACCTGACCACACGCGGCGTCCCCAGCGAATACATCAACAATCTGGGGCTGGACGTGAATGAATTTGTAGACCTGATTACCCGCCTGAACGCCAGAGCGGGTCCGACAGCGACCATTTCCATTGCGGCCCGCGAGGATGTCCGGCCCGGCAGCCGTGTGGATCTGTACGCAATTTTGCCTTAACAGAAGCTAGCCAGGGGGTTGCCTCCAAAAGCCTCTGCCGCTGCCGAAAACCTCCCAACAGGTTCAGTCGCTTGCCTGTTCGGCTTGATTTAGATGCTCTACATCACTTCGTCAACAAAGGATGAGGCACCGCCACAGGGTAGCCCAGCAGAACGGTGGGGCAGCCCTGAACGATTCCCATTCCTTTCCTGGCTTGGAACTCAGCTCAGGTAGGCTACCAACAGATCAATTCCCGCCCGCAGATCGTCTTCGTGAACGGCCTCTACCACCGTATGGATATAACGCGTGGGCAAACTCAGGGTCAGCGTGGGAACGCCTGCCCGTGACTTCTGGATGGCCGCGCCGTCTGTGCCGCCCAACGCCAGCACTTCCAGCTGATAGCGAATGCCCTCGCGTTCGGCCAGATCCACGAATTCATCCACCAGCCAACGGGTCGAGACCATCGTGGAATCAAACACCTTGATCCCTATGCCGTCGCCCAGGCGGGTCACGGCTTCTTCGGGGGAAACTCCGGGGGTATCGACGGCCAGAGTCACGTCCAGACCGATGCCCAGGGTGGGTTCTACGCCGTAGGCAGCCACGATGGCCCCGCGCAAGCCCACCTCTTCCTGCACGCTAAACACTGCCACCACATCATGGCGGGGCCGTTTGTCGCGGAACTGGCGCAGCACTTCAAGCTGCATAAACACGCTGGCACGGTCATCCATGGCCTTGCCCACGGTCAGCTTGCCCACCTGCCGCGCCGTCTGATCCAACGTCACCATGTCGCCTATGCGCACCCGCCGCTTGACCTCATCCACATCCAATCCCAGATCGACAAAGAATTCTTTGACCTCTGGAATCTTCTTGCGTTCTTCGGCGCTGGCAATGTGAACGGGCTTGCCGCCGGGCGTCAGGATGCCGGTCAGCGCACCGCCACGGGTCTGCACCGTGACATTGCGTGCAAACAGGTTACGGGTATCAAAGCCTCCCAAGGCCTGCACGCGCAAAAAACCCCGGTCATCCACGAAGCGCACCAGGAAGCCGATTTCGTCCATGTGGGCGCTCAGCATGACGCGGTGGCGTTCGCCCTGATCGGACTTTTTGGCCTTGCGTCCTGCGCGGGTGGCCATGATGTTGCCCAACCCGTCTACCCGGACCTCATCGGCCAGCCCTTCCAGTTCACGCAGCACAAAATCACGTACCGCCTCTTCGTTGCCGGGCACGCCGTTCAGGTTTGAAAGCTGATTCAGAACTTCCAGCCGCAATTCAGTTTTGGTCACGCGGCCCAGCATATGCCGAGTGTGCAGCCGGGCGTCTGGGCCACCCGGACAGGATTAAGCTTTGGACAGGCCGGGAGGCCGCAGCCAGCAGAGGCCTGATCTTGTGAATTAGGCTGGAAACAGATTCAAACACGAACATCCACAAAAAAACAGCCCCACCATCTCTGGCAGGGCTGCTCTTGACCTGGGTCTTACTTCTTCTTGGTGCGGTAGCTGTCGCCGAAGCGCTTGTTGAACTTGTCAACGCGGCCTTCGGTATCGAGGAAGCGCTCCTCGCCTGTCCAGAAGGGGTGCACACCGCTCCACACGTCAACGTGGATTTCGGGCTTGGTGGACAGGGTTTCCATAATGACTTTGCCCTGGAAAATGATCTTGGTCGGAACGGCCTTGGGGTGAATGTCTTTCTTCATGGGTGCCTCCTCCGTCACGTCGAGTGCGTAACGGGCAACCCTAAAACTGTAGCACACCTGTGGGGGTCCTATGCCCGATTCAGGTTCAGATGCTGGGGCCCACCCCTCAGGGCCAGATAAATGCATCCTGCCAGGTCTCGCCCCGCCGAATGAACGGCATAGGTGTTCCGGTGACCCGGTAGCCACCCTTGACCGCAGCGCGAACGATCAGCCGGGGGTCAAGCTGTGGATACAGCGTGCGGGCAAAAGCCACGTCATCGCGCACGTCAAGGCTGCCGCCGCTGGCCACCGAATCGGTGCCGAGGGCGATTTCTACCCCAGCCGCCGCAAACCCGGCCCATGGAAACACCCCGCATTCCAGGTGGGTGTTGCTGCGGGGGCAGGAAACCACAGCGCAGCCTGCGCGCGCGGTGCGGGCGATGTCATCGGGCGTCACATTGACCATATGTACCAGCGTGGGGCGGGCGGCCAACACGCCGAGTTCATCCAGGTAACGCACGGGCGTCAGCTCGGCTTCGGGGGGCCGTCCGATGACTTCGGCAAAGGTGGCCGGGTAGGGAAAACGGGTCATGCTGTCCCAGATGGGGCCGCCGCCTGTGCGGAACAGTTCGATCTCGGCGGGATGTTCGGCCACATGAATCTGCATCGCGATGCCCTCGCCCGCCGCGTAGTCGGCCAGCAGACGCATCAGGCGGTGGCTGACCGTAAACGGCGCGTGAGGCGACAGGCCGAGGCGGGGGCCGCCGGGACGCTCCAGCTTGCGGTGGCTTTCGATGACCTGCCGCGCCGCACTGAAGACCTCGTCGGCCCGGTCTGGAAAGGGGCTGAGTACCTCGTAATAGAGGACGCCGGAGAGGTCTGTGCGGGACAGAAGCGGGGCCAGGAGGTCTTGCCCGTGCGACCACACGATGTCGCCCACTGCACCCACGCCCGAACGGGTCAGCGTATCGGCCCCGGCCAAGGCGCCCGCCAGGCCGCGTTTTTCTCGCTGCCCCATGGCCACTTCAGGAATCCAGCGAAAGTACGGCAGGGCGCGGAAGTCGTAGGCGCTCATGTCGAGATGCGTGTGGGCATTCACGGGGGGCGGCGCGATGACACTTCCGGCCCGGCGCTCGCGGGCATGAGGAAAATTACCGCGCAGGGTGTCGGGATGGCCGGTGGCCGCCACAATGCCGCCCGAGACCACCACACCGCCCGGCGACTGTGCGCCGCCCATGCCCGTATAGAGGATGTCGCAGGTCAGCAGTTCGGGGGTATGGGGGGCAGCATCAGCGGCGGCAGGATCAGACATGCCCGCTATTGTGCCGCGTGAAAGGGCAGACAAAAGGCCGGACAGCCCTTCAGCGTGTCCGGCCATCAACAACAGGTTCTAACTCAGGCGCTTGATCCGGCCCTCCAGTTCGTGTGCCACGGCGTCCGGCCCCTGCCGCAGCAAATGGCCGGGCACATTCCAGCGGTCCTTGCTCTCAAATTCGCTGGTAAACAGACTCGCCACCCCCGTCGCGCGGCGGTCCACTTCCAAGATCACGTCCAGGCCGTCGCCATTGGGGAACATCATCAGTTCCAGTTCGGTCAGTTTGTACTGCCCATGCGGGGGCCGGAAGCTGAGTTCCTGTGCAATCCGCCCGTGATGATGCTCGACTTCGCTTTTGGCCAGATTAAAGCCGAGGCGCTGCGCCGCACTGATCAGGGTCTCCATTGCTGCACTGGGCAAAATGGTCAATTGGTCGTTGTCACCGGGGTCGGCGGCTCCGGCAATATCAGCGTCGGTGACGAGCCAAACGGCCGTGCCGGGCAAGGTCAGCGGCGTGCCCGCCGGAACCACCACACTGAAGGGAAATTCCTGCGTCTCGCCGGGGCGAATGACGAAGTTGCCCGTGATGGGCTGAGTCAAAAGCGTGTGCGTCACGTAAGAATCGTCGTGGCGGTAGCGGGTGGCGATTCCCAGATTGATGCGCTCGATGGTCTGCTCCACCGCGCCGCCCCTCACCACCACCACGCCGGTCAGGGCGTCACCGATCCGCACGGCCCGGTCACGCAATTGCGCGTCCACTTTTGCCGCACCCACACCCACCGACGCCATCATTTTTTTCAGGAATCCCATACGCATTCATCTACGCACCGATTCAGAAAAAGGTTCCTGGCTCAGCCCCGCCTGCTCTCAGGTCTACTTCTTGACCTTTCCACGGTGCTCGGCAATCATGGCCGCGCCCACGATACCCGCATCGTTGAGCAGGGCGGCGGGGACCAATTTGCTGCGCTCCAGCACCAGCGCCGATTGCCATTTTTCGGCCTTTTTGCTCACGCCGCCGCCGATAATAAACAGATCGGGCGAAAACAGCAGTTCCAGGTGTTGCAGGTACTTGCTGGCGCGGGCGGCCCACTGCTTCCAGTTCAGGTCGTCGCGTTCACGGGCACGGTCAGAGGCCCAGGTTTCGGCGTGCTTGTCGCGGAGCCAGAGGTGGCCGAGTTCGGTGTTGGGCACCAGCACACCGTCATAGATCAGAGCGCTGCCGATGCCCGTGCCAAAGGTCAGCACCAAGACTGTGCCTGCCACGCCCGCCCCCGCACCAAATTTGGCTTCGGCCAGTCCTGCGGCGTCGGCATCGTTGATCAGGGTCACGTTCTGGCCCGTGGCGCCGGTGAAAAGTTTGTCGGCATCCAGGCCGATCCAGCCCTTGTCTACATTGGCCGCACTGAGGGTGACGCCGTGTTGCACGATACCGGGAAAGGTCACGCCCACCGCGCCCTTATGCCCGAAGTGCCGCACCAGTTCCGCCACCACCCCCTTCACATCCTCCGGGCGTGCGCCTTCGGGGGTGGCGATCCGGTGCCGCTCCGCCGTGAGTTTGCCCGTTGCCGTGTCTACTGGAGCGCCCTTGATGCCGCTTCCGCCAATATCGATCCCGAGAATGACCGCCATACCGCACAGCGTACAGGCTGGGCGGGGGAAGGGGGCGATGAAGCGGGACAGTCAGGGGTGGAGGTGGCGGCTCTGAAGATCTAAAGGGCGAGGACAAGGGCTTAAAGCTGAGTCGGAATCTCTTGTTCAGCCCCTCAGACCCTCGGACGCTTTTCCACCTTCCAGCGCACCATAAACCGAGCACAACACAGCAGGCCCGCCCCTCCCATCGGAAAGGCGGGCCTGCTTATTTCTGCTCTGGGCTTACTTGTTGTTGCGGGCGGCCTGCGACGCGTCGACCAGTGCCTTGAAGGCAGCGGGTTCACGGGCGGCGATATCGGCCAGTACCTTGCGGTTCAGGTCGATTCCGGCCAGTTTCAGGCCGTTGATGAAGTGCGAGTAGTTCATGCCGTGCAGGCGTGCGCCTGCATTGATGCGCTGAATCCACAGGCGGCGGAAGTCGCGCTTCTTGTTGCGGCGATCGCGGAACTCGTAAGTTGCAGCGTTCAGCAGCGTCTGGAAGGCGTTACGGTAGGTCTTGGAGC
>JAQBPF010000143.1 GCA_028287665.1 Deinococcus sp.
TGTACCAGCCAAGCAGGAGGAGCCAAAAGCAAACCCAAACCGTCCCAGCCCCTGTCCATGTGAGGCCGTCGTCCACGCAGTGGGCGGGCCAATTCCAGTACCAAGACGACTGACTATTGCGCTTCAATAGAACGATTGGGCCGAGTCTGCACGCGACGAGATGAATCCTGCCCAGTGCAACGTCAACTCCCCTGACCCCTGTGGGGCGGAGGCTGGGAGGTGGGGGAAGCGTGAGACAAGCTAAGAAACTAGATGTTCTGTTCTTCAGCGCAAAGGCAAAAGCCTTCACCCATCCAGCACCGCACGCAAGGCCGCCACTTCAAAAGCCTCAGCCAGCGCGTGCGGCACGACGAACCCAGCGTAAGCATCCTCGTCACGGAACCAGGGGCGGTAGCAAAAGCCGTGCGGCTCCAGCCACGCCGCAAAGCTGGCCAACGCTTCGGGTACGCCGCCGGGGGTGGGAGTCCAGACAAAAACGTCAGGCAGGCCGTGTGTTTTGCACATCAACTGCGCTTGCCACTCCACCTCATCGGCGGCCTTCCAGTCCACTTGGAGCACCAACCACCAGGCCAGGATGTCACCGTCTTCGGCAGGGGCGGTCAGGGCCGTCATCAGCGCATCGGCCCGCGCCCAGCGCAGGTGTTTGGGAGAAAAGGGCGGCGGGCCAGCATCCTGGAGCAGCGTTTCTAGGGCTTGCACAAAGGCGCGGCGTACTTTCCAGCCGTCTTCTTCAGACAGTGGGGCCAGCAGCAAGTCCAGAAGGGCGGCCCAGTCACTGTTCATGCCCAAGCTTATGGCTTTCTGGCTCTCCCCTCAGCCGACTTCTTCGCCCCACAGGGTCAGGGTGGGCGGCGAGAGGGTCCCGGGTTCGGCAAAAGCAGAGCGCTGGGCCACCACGACGCGGTTGCGGCCCAACTGTTTGGCCTCGTACATGGCGGCGTCGGCCCGTGCCGTCAGCACCCGCAGGTCATCGCCAGATTCACAGGTGGCCACGCCCAAACTGGCCGTGACCTGGCCTGCAAGCGGCTGCGGCGTGCTGGACATCAGGCGGCGCAGGCGTTCGGCCACGATGGTCGCGCCCAGAGCATCGGTTTCGGGTAGCGTGATCAGAAATTCTTCTCCTCCCCAGCGGCCCACGGTGTCGCCGTCGCGCAGGGCCGAGCGGAGCAGGAGCGCCGTGTCCATCAGCACGTCGTCCCCGATATTGTGGCCGTAAGTATCGTTGATCCGTTTGAAGTGATCGAGGTCCAGCAAAATAACGCTGCCCGACGTGCCCTGCGCCATCGCCGCCAACAGCGCTTCCACGGCTGGGTACAGGGCGCGGCGATTGGGCAACCCCGTCAGCGGGTCGGTGTGCGCCAGATGAAAGAGGGTCAGGCGCTCATGGCGTTCCTGCAAGAATCGGGCGCGGTACCAGGCCAGACCAAACAGCAGCACCAGAATCGCGCCACAGGTCAACTGGACGCGCAGCAGGCTGCTATTGGCCGCCAGGCTACCCTCGCCACGGTCCAGCAGCGCCGCCCAGGGGAGTGCCACACACAGCAGGTAGGTAATGGCAGTCAGCACACCCGCCCGGCGCGTGCTGAACATCAAAAACGCCAGAATCGAGAGCGCCACCAGCATCCAGTACGTACTGCTGGACAGATCCAGAATCGCTGCATCAGGCTTGAGGGCCGTGAACAGGGATTGAGCCAGTACGGCGGTGACGTTGCAGGTAAACACCACCTGTTCGGCCACCCGCAACGACCGCCCACGCATCAGCCATCCTGTGGACCAAATACACATCAGCAGCAGCAAGGGATAGGCATACAGGATGTACAGGTCTGGGTCGGGCTGACCCAATTGCATCAGCCAGACCAGCAATACCACAGGAATGCCAAAAGCCAACGCGCCCAGATAGACCCGCCGCCTGAGAATTTGGGACCAGGACACAGCCGTATCTTGTCCCTGCTCCGGCGATGTCAATGCCATCAGAGGCAACCGTTGACGACGCTCGCTCTGAGTGGTCATCCAGCATTCAGCTTAGACTCATAAAGCCGTTTTTACTGTATAGAAACACACCTGTTTATTAGGAGGTGGCCATAAATAAGAGTCTGATTGATAGCTCAGCAGTCAGGTCTGTACTGAATCGGAGGGCAATGCGAGAAATGACCTCCCGATCACACGTCTTCCGTGCTGCCGAATTCAGTTGAGGGCAACTCCTGCGAAACCCGCCAGTTCCCCCATCAGGATGACCGCAAAGCCTTTTGATCATCGCCAAAGCCTTAAGCTTTCCCGGCATTCTGTAAAGTGAAGTCCAGGAAGGCAGGAAAGGAAAAGTGCTTCTGAAATACCCTTCCCCACCTCCTTTCAAAGCATTGACGATTTCAGGCAGACAGGAATGAATTGTTGAGCTTAATCATCTGCAGCCCGGAAGATGAGAGAGAGGCGCGGCGAATGAATCGGCACCCTCTGAATCGACCCTGTTCTTCTGAACCGGACCCCCGGTTGTGAATGACCCCGCAGGCGTTCAGGGCGTCAGGCGGTTGCGGTCACGGGGGAAGGCGCGGGCGTAGCGCACGTTGGCGATGCCCAGCAGTTTGGCGGTCAGGCGCTCGGCCCCGATGGCAAAGCCGCCGTGGGGGGGCATACCGAACTTGAACACTTCCGAGTAGCCGGTCATGGCGTCAGGGTTCATCTTGTAGGCGCGAATCGAGTCCATCAGCATGGCGTGATCGTGAATACGCTGTCCGCCCGACGTGATTTCGATGCCCCGGAACAGCAGATCAAATCCGCGTGTGATGTCGGGACTCAGGGTGCCATCGGCGTTGATTTCGGCGTGCGCGTAAAAGGGGCGGGCGGCGCGGGGGTACTTGGTCACGAACACGAAGTCGCTGCCCTGAGTTTCAGCGTAGTGCTGGCAGAGCAGGCGCTCGGCTTCGGGGTCGAGGTCTTTGCCACCCACCGCATGACCGTACTTTTCGGTGACCAGGGCGCGGGCTTCCATCAGCGGAATACGGGGAATGTGAGCAGGCACTTCGGGAATGGTGGCCCCCAGCAGCGCGAACTCGGCGGCGCAGGTGACCTTCAGGCGCTCCATCATGGCGGCCAGCACGCTGTTTTCCAGGTTCATCACGTCTTCTTCGGAATCGATAAAGCCCATCTCGACGTCCAGACTCAGGTACTCGTTCAGGTGGCGACTGGTGGCGTGTTCTTCGGCGCGGTACACGGGGGCCACCTCATACACGCGCTCGAACACGCCCACCATGATCTGCTTGTACAGCTGCGGGCTCTGGGCCAGATACGCCTGCTCGCCAAAGTAGTCCAGCTTGAAGAGGTTCGCGCCGCCTTCCGCGCCCGCCGACACGATTTTGGGTGTGCTGATCTCGGTAAAACCCTGTTCGCGCAGGTGGCTGTGGAAGGCGAACACCAGTTCCGCCTGCACCTTCAGCGCCGCCCGTTCGCGCAGCCCACGCACCGACACGTAGCGGTAATCCAGCATCGTTTCGGGGTTCACGTTCCATTCCATCTTGGGAATTTCCAGCGGCGAGGCTTCTACGGCAGCCGTGATCACCGTAAACGTCTCCACCTGTACCTCGAACCCACCGGGGGCTTTGGGGTGCGCCTTCACTTTGCCCACCACTTCCACCGAACTTTCAGGCAGGGGCAGAGTCAGGCCGCTGCCCACGCACTGCGTAATGCCCGACACGTCGCGCAGCACCACAAATTGCACGCCGCCGAGGTCGCGCCGGGCATGCACGAACCCTTGCAGGCGCACGGTCTGACCGTCAAATTGAGACAGGTCACGGGTGAGGGTGCGGGGCAGGCGGGCAACAGCGGGGGTCGGTTGAACAGGTTCAGTGGTCATGGGTGCGGCTCCTTGATGGGGTTGGATCGGCTTAAACTCTGTCTCTCTAACGGCTGTATCTAACTCTCTAAAAGAAGCCCCCGACTCCGGCTGGGGAGTGCGGGGGCGCGGCGTGCGGCGAGGCGTCCCCTACTGGGGATCGTCATTCACGTTGTTCTGGCGAA
>JAQBPF010000155.1 GCA_028287665.1 Deinococcus sp.
TCGGCCACTTTCAGGCTCGCACCACCGACCAGGGCACCATTGACATTCGGCTTGGCGCAAATGCTGGCGATATTGTCGGGCTTCACGCTGCCGCCGTACAAAATCTGGATGTTCTCGGCCGCCTCACCGTAGAGGGTTCGCAACTCCGCACGAATGGCGGCGGCCAATTCCTCGGCGTCATCGGCGGTGGCGGTTTTGCCCGTGCCAATGGCCCAGACGGGTTCATAGGCCACCACGACATCGGTGCCCACGCCTGCCAGGCTGCCGCGCAACTGGGCCAGCGTGTACGGCACCTGCTCGCCCCGTTCGCGCACATCCAGCCCTTCACCCACACACACGATGGGCGTCAGGCCACCTGCCTGAGCCTGTGCTGCTTTGGCCGCCACCACTGCGTCGGTCTCATGGTGATATTCGCGCCGCTCGCTGTGGCCCACGACGGCGTATTTCGCGCCCACATCCTTCAGCATGGCCGCGCTGATCTCGCCCGTGTACGCGCCCGATGCGTGGGCCGAGACATCCTGACCGCCGATGGCGACGCCGGAATCTTTCAGAAACCATGACAGGGCTTGCAGGTTGATGGCCGGGGCCATGATCGCCAGTTCGGCGTCCCCCAGTTTGGACTCACTCAGGGCCAGCTTGGTTTTCAGTTCCTCGGCCCAGGCCTGGGCTTCCGAGGGCGTTTTGTTCATCTTCCAGTTCAGTGCGAGCAGGTTATTCATTGCGGCTCCATTCCGTCCAGGACGGGTCTTAAAAAGGTGCGGTCATAGCGGTGCATCAGTTCAGGCACTTCCTTGAAGAGTGCCTGACAGACCGGATCGGCTGCCGACGCTTCCCGGTACGTCTCATACGCGGCAAGGCTGGCAAACGTAAACAGCGCGTAGGCCACGTCGCTCGCGCCCTCGGACGGCATGAAATACCCGTGATGCTGCCCACCGAACCTGCCCACGAGCGTGATCCATTTGCGCCCGTAGACCTCAAACTCGGCCTCGCGGCCTGCCTTCAATTCGTAGCGCAAGAAACAAGTGACAGGCGTTATTTCATCGCCTCCACGCCCGGCAGCGCCTTGCCTTCCAGCAGTTCCAGACTCGCGCCGCCGCCCGTGCTGATATGGCTCACGCGGTCGGCCTGCCCACTCTTGTTGATGGCGCTCACACTGTCGCCGCCGCCGATGACGCTGTAGGTGTCTGGCCCCAAGTCGGCCACGGCTTTGGCAATGGCGTTGGTGCCGCTGGCAAAGGCCGCGAACTCGAACACGCCCATCGGGCCGTTCCAGAACACGGTTTTGGCTCCCTGAAGGGCCGCCGTAAACGCCTTCTGGCTGTCGGGGCCGATGTCCATGCCTTCCCAGTCGTCGGGAATATCAGCGGTGGGTACGACGCGGGTATTGGCCTCGGCGCTGAAGCTGTCGCCCGCCAGCGTATCGGTGGGCAGCACGATCTTGCCCCCGTATTTACCCAGCAGTTCACGCGCCTTGTCCAGAAAGTCGTCCTCGTGAATGCTCTTGCCGATCTTGCCGCCCTGCGCCTTGACAAAGGTGTACGCCATGCCGCCGCCGATCAACATGCGGTCTACCACAGGCAGCAGGTTCTCGATGACCAGCAGTTTATCAGACACTTTCGCGCCGCCGATAATGACCACGTACGGACGCTCTGGCTCGTGCAGCAGCTTGCTGAGCGCCACCACTTCGGCAGCCAGCAGGGTTCCGCCCGCGTGGGGCAGGTGCGCGGCCACGCCACTCACACTGCTATGGGCCCGGTGGGCACTGCCAAAAGCGTCCAGCACGAAGGCGTCGCCCAGGCGGGCCAGCTTTTCAGACAGAGCCGCGTCGTTCTTTTCCTCTCCCGCCTCAAAGCGCACGTTTTCCAAGAGCGCCACGTCGCCGGGCTGCATGGCCTGCACTTCTTTCAGGGTTTCTTCGCTGCTGGGCAGGCTGCCGATAAATTTCACGTCACGCTTGAGCACTTTTTCCAGGGCCTCTGCAACTCCGCTGAGGCTGTACTTGGCTTCCGGCCCGCCCTTGGGACGCCCCAGGTGGCTCATCAGCACCACGCTTGCACCGCCGTCCAGCAATGCCTGAATGGTGGGCAGGCTGGAGGTGATCCGGGTGTCGTCTTGCACCACGCCGTCTTTGAGGGGCACGTTGTAATCCACGCGCACCAGCACGCGCTTGCCTGAAACGTTCAATGAATCGAGTGTTTGCATGGTTGCTCCTTTAAGCTGGATTGAGCTTTCTGTGATGACCTGCAGCACGCAGCCGAAGGTCAGACCATCAGGCCCGTCTCTCTTCCTGTCTGTCAGCAGATCACAACCCATCCGGCTTTCGACCGTGATGGCCTGCTGTATGACATACAAAATGGGCCACGGGCCAGAGCGTTTCTGCTCAAGGCCCATAGCCCATCCTTCAAAGCTTGCTTAGCCTTTGGCCTGAACGAGTTGCACCAGATCCGCGATGCGGTTGGAGTAGCCCCACTCGTTGTCGTACCACGAGAAGAACTTGACGAGGTTGCCCATGGTCATGGTCAGGCCGCCGTCGATGATGGCGCTGTGGGGGTCGCCCACGATGTCCTGAAGCACGATGGGGTCTTCGGTGTACGAAATGATGCCCTTGTGGCTGCCTTCGGCGGCCTTGCGGAACACGTCGTTCACTTCGGCCACGGTGACTTCACGGCCCAGGATGACCACCACGTCGCTGATGGAGCCGACGGGGGTGGGCACGCGCAACGAGGTGCCGTCGAACTTGCCCTTGAGGGGAGGGTAGACCTGCGATACGGCCTTGGCGGCCCCGGTGCTGGTGGGAATGATGTTGATGGCAGCAGCACGGGCGCGGCGCAGATCGCTGTGAGGCAGATCCAGGATGCGCTGATCGTTGGTGTAGCTGTGAACGGTGGTCATGATGGCCTTCTCGATGCCGAAGGCTTCATCGAGCAGCTTCATGGGTGCGCCGAGGCTGTTGGTGGTGCAGCTGGCGTTGGAGATGATGTGGTGGTTGGCGGGATCGTAATCCTGCTCGTTGACGCCCAGCACGATCGAAATATCTTCGTTCTTGGCAGGCGCGGTGATGATGACTTTCTTGGCGCCCCCTTCGATGTGCTTGCCTGCGCCTTCACGGGTGGTGAAGATGCCGGTGGACTCGATCACGATGTCTACGCCCAGTTCGCCCCAGGGAATGGCGGCGGGGTCGCGCTCGGCCAGTCCCTGAATCTTCTGGCCGTTCACAGTGAGGCTGGTATCGTCAAACTCCACGGTGCCGTTGAAGCGTCCGGCGGTGGAGTCGTACTTCAGGAGGGTGGCCAGCGTTTTGTTATCGGTCAGGTCGTTAATGGCGACAACTTCCACGCCACGTTCCACCAGATTGCGGAAGACCAGACGGCCAATGCGGCCAAACCCGTTGATGCCTACCTTCATATTGCCTCCTTGAAGTCCTGCTGAAATGATATCGGTTGCCTACAGAATCTCGGATCACGCTTGCCTTTAGGCAACCGGACCACGCATGGCGGAGTCTACTCTACCCAGTCAACCCCGGCTTCGTGTCTTCTGGACACCAACGTATCTTTAGACCGAGTTCAATCCAGAGTTGCCGGGAAACACCTGTGCTGCACGGTCGTGGCCTCAGGTTGCCAGGGCGTCGGCGTTCAGGATGCCGCCTGCCACGGTGCGTGCATAGGCGTCCAGATAGCGCGGCACGATCTGATTGGGGTGAAAACGTGTGGTGGCGGCGTGCCGGGCTGCCGCGCCCATGCGGCCATACAGTTCCCTGTCCCGCAGCACCCGCAGCGCGGCGTCGGCCATCGCGTCCACATCGCCCACGTCGGCCAGGAACCCGGTCACGCCTTCGTCCACCACTTCCGGAATGCCCCCGGCGCGGGTGGCCACCACGGGCACCTCGCAGCTCATGGCTTCCAGCGCGGCCAGCCCAAAGCTTTCATTGCTGCTGGGCAGCAAAAACAGGTCGCTGATGCCCAGCACCGTCTGAACGTCGGGAAATGATCCCAAGAAATGCGTGCGGCCAATGACACCCAGGGTCTTGGCCAACTCGAACGCTCTGGGCCGCTCTGGGCCGTCTCCGATCATCAGCAGGCGGGCCGGAATCTCGGAGGCCACCCGCGCAAAAATCTCGATCACGTCTTCTGCACGCTTCACGGGCCGGAAGTTGCTGACATGCACCAGCAGGGCCTCGTCGGGGTGGGCAAAACGGGCGCGCACGGTGGGGTCGGTAATCCGCACAAACCGTCCAGCGTCCACAAAGTTGTGAATCACCTCTATTTCCCGGTCAATGCCGAACAGTTCCCGCGTCTGGTCGGCCAGAAACTGCGATACCGCCGTCACATGGTCGCTGCGTTCGATGGCGTGCCGGGTGGTGTGCCGGAAGGCAGGTTCCGCGCCCACCAGCGTCACGTCGGTGCCGTGCAGCGTGGTCATCACCCGTGTTTTGCCCGTAATGGCCCGTGCATGAATGGCCGCCGTCGCGTGCGGAATGGCGTAGTGCGCGTGCGTCAGCTCCACGCCTTTTTCCAGAATGACCTCGGTGAGGGTGTTGGCCGCCGCCAGTTCGGGGTAGGGCTGATCGAACAGGGCGTAGGCAAAGCCGCTGACCTGATGAAAGAACGGCCCCTGCACGCCGCCGTGCCCGGAAAGTCGGAATGGTTGCGCCGACCCGACGAAATGCACCTCGTGGCCCGCTTGCGCCACCATCAGCCCCAGTTCGGTGGCCACCACGCCCGACCCGCCCGCGCTGGCATGACAGAGCACGGCTACCTTCAACGGCGGCTCCGGTCTGCCCAGAAGGCATCAGAAAAAGATAAGAAAAGGAACGTCATGACTGGGGAGTATAGGAGCAGTCCAAGGTCACAAGCGTGTCAACAGCAGCTCAGGTGGGCTTTTGATTTCCTAAAGGAAGCTGCCTGGCCCGTGCGCCGCCCCCCACCCCCACTGCATGAGGCCCAAAAGTCTCTTCCCTGACGGTACACGGCGGGAATCGCACGGACAGCCTCTACGCCGACGCCTAGGCTCATCGGTACTATGCTTGCTGTACTCACGGACTCCACATGTGATCTTCACCCCGACGTTGCCCGCACCCTGGGTATCCAGACTGTCTCTCTGAGTGTTCAACTGGGCGACCGCTCGCTGCTCGACTGGCAGGAAGTCGACCCTGACGCGGTATACGACCACCTCCGCTCCGGCGGCAGCGTATCCACCCAGCCGGTGACCACCCTGGCTTTTGAAGCAGCCTACCGCGATCTCCTCAAGACGCACGAGCAGATCGTCAGCATTCATATCTCCGGCCAGTTGTCGGAAACGGTGCAGCATGCCCGCGAGGCCGCCGAGCGCCTAGGAGCCAAAGACCGCATTCATATCGTCGATTCGGGGCTGGCCTCTGCGCCTCTGGCTGAGGCCGTGATCGCCGCCCGTGACGCCGTGTCCGCCGGAGGCACCGCCGAGACTGCCCGCCGGGCCGTGGAACACGTACGCCACAACCTGCACGCCGAATTTACCGTTCCCAGCCTGGAATACCTGCGCCGGGGCGGGCGCATTGGCCGTGCTCAGGAGTTTTTTGGAAATATGCTGGGCATGCGGCCCGTGCTGGCCTTTATGGGCGGCGAACTGAAGGCCACCCGCCGCGTGCGGGCCACCGGGGCCACTCAGGACCTGCTGGGCACCCTCAAAGAACGCTTTGGCGACACGCCTCTGAGCGTGGCCATCGTGCATGCTGGACGCGATCCAGGGCGAATTGCAGAACTCCGCAGCGCCATGACGGCCAGCGGCCTCAATGTTGTCAGGGGCCGCATGCAACTGATGGGACCGGTGGTAGGAGCCCATGTCGGCCCCGGCACCTACGGTTTTATGGCGCGGCCCGCCGAGGCGTGAGGACCGGGGTGGGCAGAACGTAGGAACAGAGAAGGGGGCCAGAGCGTGGATGCTCTGGCCCCCTTCTCGTTCTCGCTCTAGCTCTGGCGCGTCAGGTACGCTTTCCCACCTTCCACCTCGGCCTCAAAGCCCTCTGCCGCGCCGAAGCTCAGGCTGGTCGCCAGCGTTTCCCCGGCGATGAAGTCCTGCCACGCCTGCGCCGCGTCCCTCGCGTCGCCGTCCAGCGCCAGCGCCAGCGCGATCCGGTCCTGTACCTGAAAGCCCGCCGCTTTCCGCGCTTCCTGCACGCCGCGCACGAGGTCGCGGGCCAGCCCTTCCAGCACCAGTTCCCGCGTGAGGGTGGTGTCGAAGGCCACCAGATACCCGCCGTTTTCGGCAGCGGCGACTCCTTCGGGCGAGCGGGCATCGACCAGGACGCTGTCGGGCGTCAGTTCAAACTCGCCCACCGTAAAGTTCTGGCCTGCCTGCACCGCAGCAGCCACTGCCGCCGCATCTGCCGACGCCAACGCCGCCTTCAGCGCGGGCAACTGCTTGCCGTACATCTTGCCGATCACGGGCAGATTGGGGCGCAGGCTGTATTCCACCAGATCGGTCACGGCTTCCAGGAAGGTCACGCCTTTGACGTTCAGTTCCTCGGCAATCTGGCCCTCGAAGCGGCGCAGAGAATCCGTGCGCTCCGGCGTACCTGCCCGGACCGTCACACCTGCCAGCGGTTGCCGCGTCTTGAGGTTGTGTGCACCGCGCACCGCACGGCCCAGGTCCACGACCTTCATCACCGCGTCCATTTCCAAGGTCAGCACCGCATCCAGCCGCTCTGGGCGCACCTGCGGCCACTGGGTCAGATGCACGCTGTCCTGCCCCTGCTGGCCCGTCAAATTTCGGTACAGCGCGTCGGCCAGGAACGGCGTAAACGGCGCAGTCAGCTGCGACACCACCAGCAGCGATTCGTGCAGCGTGGCGTATGCGGCGGTGTCCACCTGTCCGTCCTCACCCCAGAAGCGCGAACGGTTGCGGCGTACATACCAGTTGCTCAGATCATTCACGAACCGCTCCAGCGCCCGCCCGCCGCCGCGTGCATCGTAGCTGTCCAGCGCGTTGGTCACGTCCTGCACGGTTTCTTCCAGCCTCGCCAGCAGCCAGCGGTCAATTTCTGGCCGATCCGCCACCGCAGGCGCGGCCCCCAAGTCAGGCTGATCCAGATTCGCGTACAGCACAAAGAACGAATACACGTTCCAGAGCGTGTTCACGTAACTGCGCTGCGCCTCGCCCACCAAGCGCTCGGAAAACCTCTTCTGGTCGCCGGGATCGGACGCCATAAACATGTACCAGCGCACGCTGTCGGCCCCGTAGCGGTCGAACATGGGCAGCGGTTCTACCACGTTCCCCTTGCTCTTGGACATTTTCGCGCCCTTCTCGTCCACGATGTGCCCCAGGCAAATGACGTTCTTGTAGGCGGGCTGGCCGTACAGCATGGTCGAAATGGCGTGCAGGCTGTAAAACCATCCACGGGTCTGGTCGATCGCCTCACTGATGAAATCGGCGGGATAATGCCGCTCGAACAGGTTTTTCTGGTCTTCCGTGCCGGGCAGAGCCTCTTCGCCCGCCCTGTCCAGCAGCAGATGCCACTGGGCATAGGGCACCGACCCGGAATCGAACCACACGTCCAGCACTTCCGGCACGCGGCGGTAGCTTTTGCCGCCTTTCTCAAAGGTGATGTCGTCGATATATGGACGGTGCAGATCCAGTTCCGACAGGTCGCGGCCTGCCAGTTCGCTCAGTTCGCGCACGCTGCCCACCACGATCAGGTCGCCGTCGTCGGCCACCCAGAACGGCAGCGGCGTGCCCCAGTAGCGCTCCCGGCTGATGGCCCAGTCCACATTGCCTTCCAGCCAGTTGCCAAAGCGTCCATTTTTGATGTGGGCCGGAACCCAGTTGATCTTCTGGTTTTCTTCCTGCATGCGCTCAGACACCGTGCTGGTGCGGATATACCAGCCCTTCTTGGCGTAGTACAGGATCGGGTCGCCCGTGCGGTCATGAAAGGGATACCTGTGGCGCAGCGTGCCCGACCAGAACATCAGGCCGCGTGCCTTCAGGTCGGCAATCAGGCCCTTGTCGGCGTCCTTGAAAAACTTGCCCCGCTCTGCCGTGACCTGCAGGATGCCGTGGTCGTCCACGCCGAACATGGGCGGCACGCCGTACTTGCGGGCCAGTTCCAAGTCTTCCGCGCCGTAGGCTGGGGCTTCGTGCGCCACGCCGGAGCCGTCCGCCGCATTCACAAAGTCGGCCAGCGTCACAAAATGCATGACCGGGCGGCCTTCAGGGGTGCGCTCATGCAGCGTCTTGACGGCCCCCAATTCCGGCGCGACTTCGGGGAAGGGCGGCTCGTATTCCACGCCTTCCAGTTCCTGCCCACCCAACCGCGCCAATACTTCCAACGCCGGGGCGTCCTTATGCAGCCCGCTCAGGCGCTCCACGGCGTCCTCGGCCACCACGATCACGCCACCCTGACCCCGCGCCGCCACATACGTCAGCCCGGCATTCACCGCCGCCAGCGTATTGCTCGGCAATGTCCACGGCGTCGTCGTCCAGACCAGGAGGCTCAGGCCCACACGGTCGGCTTCCGGCACGCCTTCCAACGCCGCCCGCGCCGCGTCCGGCAGGGTGTCCCAGATCACCGGAAAGCGCACGTACACGCTGGGATCATCCACCATGCGGTAGGAATCCACCTCGCCCAACTCGGCCCGCGACAGGGTGGTGCTGATGCGTGGGGAGAGGGGCACCACCTTGTAATCCTGCTGCACCAGGCCTTTGGCGTGCAGCCGGGCCAGCAGGTTCCACACCGACTCGATGTAGTCGTTCTTGTAGGTCACGTAGGCGTCGTCCAGATCCACCGAATAGCCCAGGCGCTGCGTGAAGGTGTTCCAGTCCTGAATGGTTTCCCAGACGCTGGTGCGGCACAGGCGGTTGAATTCCTCCAACTGGGCGCGGCTGGCCCCGTGGTTACGGCCCTGCAATCCCAGTTTCTTCTCCACGCTGATTTCTACGGGCAGGCCGTGCGTATCCCAGCCACCCTTGCGCGTCACGTGATAGCCCTGCATCACCTTGTAGCGCGGAAACAGATCCTTGAAAGACCGCGCCAATACGTGATGAAGCGCGGGTTTACCGTTGGCAGTGGGCGGCCCTTCGTAGAACACGAACTCCGGCTGCCCCTCGCGGCGGGCCTGCGTGCGGGCAAAGACCTGGGTGGCCTGCCAGTGGGCCAGCACCTCGGCTTCCATATCTTTGAAACTGGGCTGCGAAGGCACGGGCGAGAAGGGGAGCGTGGGCTGGTCTGTGGGGGGCTGGGTCATGGGATGTCCTTTTGATTGGGGCTGAGGGGTTGAGTGGTGCGGAGCAGGCTCTAGGGGGACGGAGAGTCAGGATTTTGGCGTGGGATTGCTGTTCCCAGACTGCCGCCAAAGTCAATCCACGATGAACAACCTCGCGCCCGCTGCCCCCGTGCTGGAGCGGTGGGCCTCGGCGCCGTCGGCCACCTGATAGCTCATGCCTGCGCGGAGGGTAAAGGTGCGGCCATCCTCCAGCTCGGTCAGCAATTCGCCGTGCAGCACGAACAGCACATGCCCCTTGCTGCACCAGTGGTCGGCCAGATACCCGGCGCTGTAGTCCACCAGCCGGACCCGAACGCGGTTGTCGTCTGGTCCAAAATACTGTGTGCGCCAGCTGGCCTCACCCCTTTCTCCAGGATGTCGGGTGGGCGCAAGAGCGGCCCAGTCGGTGACGCCAAACGGAATATCGGTCAGGTGCATACGGAAACCTCGGAGAGCAGAAGGGATCGGGCGGCACAAAAAAACGGCACGCCACAGCGGAATGCTGGGACGCGCCGTGAGTACGGTGAGGCGTGGTACCACCCAACTTCACCCCATCAGGGGTCTCGTTGCGGCCCTCTGTCGGGGGGGGTCCGGGGCGGTCTAATGGGTTCCTGAATCAGAAACTGTTCTTCGCCCAGCGCGGAAGGAGATCTTCGGCGGGTGCGGCTGGCATCAGGCTTTCACCGTCCCTGACTCGCTGGAGCTGCCCTGCGCCCTCTACTGGCCTTACGTTCGCTGCGGTGTTGTGGCCTCAACTCATGCGGCAGTCGGGGCAATGCTCATGGTAGGGCGGCATGATGGCAGCGGTCAATGCGTCAGATGACTCAGCCCGGTCATTTGGGCCCATTGCCAGACATCTCTACCCGCCCGTCCCGCTTGTGGGTATGCTAGGCCTACGGAACAACAGCAGTGGAGCAGGTGCCGAATGTCGGCCTTCCCGTCTCCCCGTCTCGTTTGCCGTATTCGGCCTGCCGCCAGCGGTGGGGCAGCCTCCGCTACTGACAACTTGGTCATGGATTCCTGAACAGGTTGCGCTTACAATTCCCTACAGGGAGTGAGAACATGAAATTTTTCACACGCAGGGCGGTGCTCGCAGAGTGGGGAGCCGCTGGCTTTCAAAGAGAACGTTCAATCAGAACCGCCAGGGTCGGGCCGCACCTTAAAGGAACGCGCCTATGACGGACGTTCAGTCTCAGCCAGCCCTACCGTTTCACGAGTTGCAACAAAAGATTTTGCCTGAACTGCACCTGATTGCTGCCGAATACGGCATCGAGAATTACCGCAAGCTCAAGAAAGATACGTTGTCGCTGGCCATCATGGAGCGGCAGGCGGACCGTGACGGGCAGGTGCTGGCACGCGGGATTCTGGAAATCAGCGCCGATGGCTACGGCTTCCTTCAATCCGATCTGCTCGACCCCGCCTCCCGCAGTGTGCTGGTCACGGCGGGCGTCATCAAGCAGTTTCACCTGCGGACCGGCGACGAGGTCATTGGCCGCGCCCGCAAGCCCCGCGAAAACGAGCGTTACGGTTCGCTGATTCAGGTGGAAGCCGTCAACGGCCTCGACCCCGAAGCGGCCCGCCGCCGCCCCCGCTTCGACGACCTCACGCCGACCTTCCCTGACATTCAACTGGTCCTGGAAGAACCCGGCACCGATGACGGCCTGAGCCTGCGCGTCGTGGATCTGCTGGTGCCGATTGGCCGGGGCCAGCGTGCCCTGATCGTTGCGCCGCCCAAGGCAGGCAAGACCACACTGCTCAAAAAGATCGCCAACTCCATCGTCCGCAACTACCCCGACGTGACCGTGATGGTGTTGCTGGTCGATGAGCGCCCCGAAGAAGTGACCGACTTCCGCGAAAGCGTGCAGGGCGCTCAGGTGATCGCCTCGACCTTCGACGAGCCGCCTCAGCATCATGTCCGGGTGGCCGAATTTGTGCACGAACGCGCCCGCCGCATTGTGGAAGAGGGCGGTCACGTGGTGATCTTGCTCGATTCCATTACCCGCCTCGCCCGCGCCAACAACCTCGTGACGCCCCCCACCGGGCGCACCCTGTCGGGCGGCCTGGACAGTAACGCCCTGCACTGGCCCAAACGCTTTCTGGGCGCGGCCCGCAACATCCGGGAGGGCGGCAGTCTGACCATTCTGGCCACGGCACTGGTCGAAACCGGCAGCCGCATGGACGACGTGATCTTCGAGGAATTCAAGGGCACGGGCAACGCCGAACTGGTGCTCAGCCGCCGCCTCGAAGAACGCCGCATCTTCCCGGCCATGGACATCCTGAAATCGGGAACCCGCCGCGAGGAACTGCTGCTTCAGCCCGAAGTCCTGAAAAAGATGTGGCTGATGCGGAAAGTCATCAGCGATATGGACCCCGCCGACGCCATGGAAATGCTGCTGGGCCGCATGGGCAAAACCCGCAACAACGTCGAGTTTTTGCAGGCCCTGGCAGGCGGCTGATCCTCTGCCTGTTCCTGCCGTTCCTTCTTTCTCGCCGCCTGTTCCCCATGTGGGCAGGCGGCAGCCCATGACCGGAGTTTGTTAGTGCCTGACCATTCCCGCCCGTTCCCAGCCTCTCGTGCTCCAACTGCTGCTCTGGCCCTGTGGCCTGCCCTGACGTTGACCCTGCTGGCGTCCTTTCCGGGCCAGGCCGACGCCGCACCCCTCCTGCCCGATCCCGCCGCGCTGCTTCAGTCGGCGCCTGCTCTCCGCCTGGAACGTGAATCTGCCGCCCAAACGCTGCTGATCGTGACCGATGCCCGCCAGACCTCGGCGGCGGTGGCCCGGCGCTACGGCGTCCCCGCCGAAGCGGTGGACCTGTTGCCGACCAGAGAAACAGGGGCACGGGTTCGGCGCATCAAGCTGACTCCTGAGTCTTCCCGCTCTGCTCCGCTGCACCCTGCGTCGGTGATAGACCACAGGGTCCAGCCCGGCGAAACGCTGGCCTCCATTGCCCGGCGCTTCCGCCTCACGGTGGTCGAACTGCTGGGTGCGAATCTGGAGCGCACCAGCCTCGATGACCTGAAGGTGGGCGACACCGTGCGTGTTCCAACCGCCGAAACAGGGGTGCTGGTGCGGATCAAGCCGGGTCAGACTGCCCTTTCCCTGATCGCTGGCTACGGCGCGGATCTGTGGGCCACCGCCGAGGCCAACGGTGTGTTGCCCACTGAGCTTCAGGTTGGAGATGCACTGCTGCTGCCCGGTATCCTGGCCGAAAACTTCCATGAGCAACTGGTGGAACGGCGTGAGCAAGAGAAAGAGGCGGAGGTGAAGGCCCGGATTCTGGACCAGTACACCCGCTTTACCGCCTGGAAAAAAGACCGCGAGCGGGCCCGGTTGCAGCAAAAATACGCCAGGCAGGCCAAATACGAGGACTATCTGGCCTGGAAAACCAGCCCGGAGCGCCAGCGGATCGTGGCCGCCTACCAGCGTCAGGTACAGTTTGAAGCGGCGCGGGCCGCCCGCCTGAGCAGAGAACGGGAAGCCGCGCAGCAGGCTGCCGCCAACCGGGCCGCCGCGACCACCACCGCCACCGGATCGAGCGTGGGCCGCGCCGACCCACAGACAAGCACGCGGGTCACAGCGGGCGGCGGCCTGGGCTGGCCCATGAATTCCTACCGCATTACCAGCCGCTACGGTGAGCGCGATATCGCCTTCCACCAACAGGTTTTTCACGGTGGCGTCGATCTGGCCGCTCCCTCTGGCACGCCCATCTATGCCGCTTCCGCTGGCACGGTGACCCAGAGCGGCTACGGCGATTACGGCCTCAACGTGTTTACGGCCAGCGGCAATTCCACGCTGGTGTACGGCCATATGAGCCGCACAGCCGTTTCCGCTGGTCAGACGGTGTCACGCGGCCAGTTGATCGGCTACGTGGGCTGCTCCGGAATTTGTACCGGCCCCCATCTGCACTTTGAAATCCGGTTGAGTGGGCAGACGATTGACCCACTGGCGTTGCTGCCATGACCTCTCCGGGCGACGGGGAAAACGCTGGCCTGCACCTCCTGGTCGTTGATGACGAGGCTCAGATTCTGGAACTCCTGGACCTGACCCTGAGCATGAGCGGCTTCCTGGTCACCACCGCCCGCAGCGGTCCAGAAGCCCTGACCCTGGCCCAGTCCAGACCCTTCGACGTCATCGTGCTCGATATCCTGATGACGCCCTGGGACGGCTTCGAAACGGTGCGCCAGTTGCACGCGGCGCTGGGTACGGCGCTTCCCCCGGTGGTGTTCCTGTCGGGCCTGAA